>JARIDM010000011.1 GCA_029263945.1 Sporosarcina sp. | reverse complement strand
GCGGTCGTCATTGGCCTGGTTGTAATGGTCAACTCATTCCAGATGTCATCACACTGGAAGTACTCATTGAATTCTCTCATCGCTTAGTGACAGGAAGTGTCGGTATACTAATCGTCGTCTTGGCCGTTTGGTCTTGGAAAGCACTTGGCCATATTCGCGAAACAAAGTTTTTGGCGGTAATGGCGGTATTTTTCCTTTTATTACAAGCGTTAATTGGTGCAGCACAGGTACTATGGGGTCAAGGTGATTTCATTTTAGCTTTACACTTCGGAATTTCTCTGATTTCATTCGCTTCCGTACTTTTATTAACCCTTCTCATATTCGAAAACGAGCAAAAATTTGATGTAAAGAATATACAAATAAGAGACCACCTCAAATGGCACACAATCGGTGTTACAATTTATTCATATATCGTTGTTTATACAGGTGCCCTCGTTCGTCATACAAACTCAGAGTTAGTTTGTTTAGATTGGCCGTTCTGTGATAACAGTACAATTAGCTTACCTACAAACTTCAACCAATGGGTACAAATGGGACACCGGGCTGCAGCAGGCTTAATCTTCGTATGGATTGCTTATATTACGATTCATGTGATTCGTAACTATAAAAACCAACGCGTCATTTATGTTGGATGGATCATTGCATTACTTCTCGTAACGTCCCAAGTCATCACAGGTATGACAGTCGTCCTTACACAATTGAATTTAGCTGTTGCATTGCTTCATTCGCTTTTCATTTCACTACTGTTCGGATTGTTAACCTACATGATTTTACTCGTCACGAGAAATCAAGTACACAAAAAATAATAGGCTGACCGTAAACAACTAGAAAAACAAAGTTGTTTACGGTTTTTTTCTTCAAAAAAACACTTAGGAAATAGAAGTCATTTCCTAAGTGTGCACGAAGCGATTGTTTATTATTCCATTTCTATGAGTAAGTCTCCAGTAGCGATGGATTCTCCTGCAACGACATAGATAGACTTTACAACACCATCTGCAGGTGCTTGAATCGTCGTTTCCATTTTCATTGCTTCAGTAATTAGTAAATGTTCTCCTCTTTTTACAGTCGATCCTTCAGATACAGCTACGTTTAATACTGTTCCTGGCATCGTAGCCGCAATGTGTTTCGCATTTGTGGCATCTGCTTTTAGATTTCGAACCACTTTTGATTCTACATTAACATCCTCAATAATAACTTCTCGAGGTTGTCCATTTAATTCGAAATAAAGGACACGCGTTGCATCAGTTCTTGGTTCGCTTATTGAAACGAGTTTAACGAGTAAAGTTTTACCTTTCTCAATTTCGATTTCAATTTCTTCCCCTAAAAGCATCCCGTATAAAAATTCTGGCGTTTCAATGACAGATACATCTCCGAATTCTTTTGTCATCGCTAAGTACTCTTCATAAACTTTTGGATAAAGTACATAAGACAATACTTCATGACTTGTAACAGGGCGACCTAACTTCTTATGCAGATCATTACGCAGTTGTTCAAAGTCTGCATCTGGAAGTAATTCTCCTGGACGCACAGTAATGGCTTCTCTGTCCTTCAAGATAACTTTTTGAAGTGCTTCTGGGAATCCACCATGTGGTTGCCCAATGTAGCCTGCAAAGAATTCTATCACTGAATCTGGGAAGTCAATCGAAGATCCTCGTGAAATAACTGTTTCTTCATCCAGATGGTTTTGGATCATGAATAAAGCCATATCCCCTACAATTTTAGATGAAGGCGTTACTTTAACTACATCTCCAAATAACAGATTTACGCGCGAATACATTTCTTTTACGTCTTCCCAACGTTCTCCAAGTCCTACTGCTCTAGCTTGTTGTTGTAAATTCGAATACTGACCACCTGGCATTCCGTGAACATAGACTTCCGAGTGTGGACTAATCATCCCACTTTCAAAGTTCTGATAATAACCACGGACATCTTCCCAGTATTTTGATAACTCTTCGAGTGGTTTAATCGTTGCCCGGACTTCACGCTTGGCGCCTTCCATCGCATAATACAGCGAACTCGAAGAAGGTTGTGATGTGAGTCCAGCCATCGAACTAAGCGCTGTGTCTACAATATCTACACCAGCATCAATGGCTCTTGCGTACGTATAAATTCCATTTCCACTTGTATCATGTGTATGCAAATGAATTGGCAACTCAGTCACTTCTTTTAATTCGGACACAAGCCGATAAGCAGCTTCTGGCTTTAATAGGCCCGCCATATCTTTAATCGCTAAAATATGTGCCCCAGAAGATTCCAGGTTTTTAGCCATTTCTTTATAATACCCAATTGTATATTTATCTAAAGAATGATCTAAAATATCACCTGTGTAACAGATTGCAGCTTCTGCAATTTTCCCAGCGTCACGCGTCGCATCAATTGCAACTTCCATTCCTTTAATCCAGTTCAAGCTATCAAATATACGGAAAACATCGATACCAGCATCGGACGATTTTTTGATGAATTCGCGAATGACGTTATCTGGATAGTTTGTATAGCCGACCGCATTGGCTCCACGGAATAGCATTTGGAATAATACATTCGGAACTTGCTCACGGAGCTTAATCAGACGATCCCAAGGGTTTTCCTTTAAAAAGCGATACGCTACATCAAATGTTGCACCGCCCCACATTTCATACGAGAACAAATCTGGCATGAGTCTCGCAGATTCAGAAGCAATCGCTGTCATATCAGCAGTCCGCATTCTTGTCGCAAGAAGCGATTGGTGTGCATCTCTAAATGTTGTATCTGTTAACAATACATCATTCTGGTCTTTAATCCATGCGATTAATCCTTCAGGACCACGTTCGTCAAGGATTTGTTTCGTCCCAGCTGGAGGAGGCGTGATTAAGTCGATGGAAGGTTTTCGGACAGGATGAAAAGCAGGCTTAGATTGTTTCCCAATCCCTGGAAATCCATTGACTGTAACATTCCCAATATAGTTTAATATTTTCGAGCCACGGTCTAATCGTGTTGGGAACAAAAACAGTTCTGGAGCCGAATCGATAAAACTAGTATCGTAATCTCCTACTAGAAAACGATTGTGTTTCACGACATTTTCTAAGAACGGTATATTCGTTTTAATTCCTCGAATTCTAAATTCCTGTAGGTTTCTATCCATTTTATTAGCTGCTTCTTTAAACGTCATTCCCCACGTCGATACTTTAACAAGTAACGAATCATAATGTGGTGTAATTACTGCACCTTGGTATCCGTTTCCAGCATCCAAACGAACGCCAAATCCACCACCTGATCGGTAAACCATTAGCTTACCTGTATCTGGCATAAAATCATTCAAAGGATCTTCCGTCGTCACACGAGACTGAATCGCGTATCCAAACAGCGGGACTTCTTCTTGCATAGGAATTTGAACAACTTCTCCGTGAAGATCTTTACCATCCGCAATATGAATCTGAGAATGAACGATATCAATTCCTGTAACCATTTCTGTAATTGTATGTTCAACTTGAATTCTCGGATTGACCTCAATGAAATAAAACTTACCATCTGAAACGAGGAATTCAACTGTCCCTGCATTCAAGTAATTAATATTATGCATCAGCTTCACTGCCGCATTACAAATTTCGTCACGCAATCCGTCTGAAAGAGAGATAGACGGGGCAATTTCAACTACTTTTTGATGTCGGCGTTGGATTGAACAATCTCGCTCATGCAAATGAACAACGTTGCCATGAGAATCCCCAAGTATTTGTACTTCAATGTGCTTTGGCTTATCAATATACTTTTCTACATACATTTCGTCAGAACCAAAAGCAGCTTTGGCTTCAGACTTGGCCCTTTCAAAAGCCTGAGCAACCTCTTCTTCAGATTCAATAATTCGCATACCACGTCCGCCGCCACCCAGTGAAGCCTTAACAATAATCGGAAATCCGTTCGACTGACCGAATTTTGCGACTTCTTCAACTGAAGAAATAGGACCGTCACTTCCTGGAATGATTGGTAAACCTGCAGCAATTGCCTGATCACGTGCTTTTACTTTATCTCCAAACATACTCAAATGCGTTGAAGATGGCCCAATAAAAATAATTCCTTCTTCTTCAAGCCTTCTCGCAAACTGTGTATTTTCCGATAAAAAACCATATCCGGGGTGAATTGCATTTGCGCCAGTATCTTTTGCAATCGAAATAATACTTTCAATGTCTAAATACGCATCGATTGGACTCTTCCCTTCTCCTACGAGATAAGATTCGTCCGCTTTGTAACGATGGAATGACCCACTATCTTCAGTTGAATAAATCCCTACCGTTGGGATTTTTAATTCTGTACAGGCTCGAAACACACGAATCGCTATTTCTCCACGATTCGCAACGAGTATTTTAGTGATTTTCTCCATCGATAACACTTCCCTTTATTTGTTTTTTTCATATTTCACAAACATTGACACATTCATCAGAATTCCGACCGCGATAGACATTAAAATAATAGACGTTCCCCCATAACTAATAAAAGGTAGCGGTACACCAGTTAGCGGGATTAGTCCTGTCAATCCACCTAGATTAACAAATGTCTGAATTCCTATCATACTACCAATTCCAGCGGCAAGCATACGCGCTTGTGGGTCTTTGGCCTTTAATGCAATGGTTAATGCACGTAAAACAATAAAGCCTAGACCGCCTACAACGATGAGTAAACCAAGGACGCCTAATTCTTCTGAAATAACTGCCATAATAACATCTGTATGCGGTTCAGGCAAGTACCCCATTTTTTGAATAGAGTTTCCAAGGCCGTGTCCTTTCACACCTCCAGATCCTATTGCAATATAACCATTTGCAATTTGAAAGCCTGATCCTTGTATATATTCAAATGGATTAAGATACGATAACAGACGCCCTTTTCTACTATCCGTCATAATCGTCTCCCACTTAAAATATAGAACGAGCGAGGCAAAAAGTAAACCTATAGATATAATACCACTTAACTTCCAGAAGGTTTGTTTTTTTATTCCACTGGCTGCTAAGACTGAAAACGCACTCACAATAATAATAAAAGTTGTCCCAATATCTGTCTCCAACATGACAGAGCCAACGACCAGAATAAGGATTGTAATCGGCGGCCATATTGACTGATTTAAGTTGTCAAGCGTACCGACATCAGATTTTTTTGCGAAGATACTAGAAAAGTATATTAGTAGAATAAGTTTTGCAAACTCAGATGGCTGAATATTGATCAAATTCTTGCCAGCTACCTTGAGATTTATCCAACTCTGGGCACCTAATTCTTCTCTACCATAACCAAAAACATGTACCGAAACCAATAATAATAGCATACCGACGACAGAAAAAATCATTAATTTCTTACGTTTATAATTTTTATATGGGAAAAAGGCAGCTAGTAAAAATGCTGGAAATGCAATAGCTAAATTTAAAAGTTGTTTATTAAAAAAATGGTCAGGTTCGAACTTGTATCGACCTACTGCCCAAACAAGGCTCGAACTATAAATCATGACCAAGCCAAATAAACATAGTACCAGATAGGTGAAAAATAATGGAAAATCAAAATTCCTGAAAAACTGTTTTGTATATGTACCCATTCTAAAAACCTTCTTCTTTAAACAAAAAACTCAAACCATAAAATTAAGTTTGAGTCTCTTGCTTATTTTCTCGTATATAAATCATGCAAGACTGTCATTTCTTTCTCAAGGGAAGAAAGGATTTCATTGCCTTTCATTCGCTCGATGAGTCCGAGTTTCACAGCAAAGTCAATTTCTCGTGCCAGTCCAAACATCTGAGTGTCTAACACTTCTTCGTATAATGGACATTGAGGCATCGTCAAATGATCCATCTGCACTTTGATCAGTTGTGCAATTTTGTCAGCGTCAGCTTGAAGTAGCTTCACTGCTTTTTGCTGATATGTTTCTTGCAATTCAATATCCATGAGGACGCCCCCATCAAGCTATTATTTCTTCTTCGCTTATTCTTAAATTGTATCTTTCACCTAAATAAAATGCAAGTGTTTCCTCTTTTTATTTTCAGAAGTTAGTCGAATCCTTTTCACAGCTATCTGAAAGCGCTATACTAAGAATAGTTCGTTATTCAAAGTAGGAGGAACCAAAATTGACAACTGTTATACAAATTACAGGAAACGTACAACATCCAATTACATTGGACCCTAGCATATGGATTTTTGACGACCGTCGAATCGATTTAGATACATTTTTCTCTGATGATTATGTCGAAAGAGACGAGTTAGAAGAATACAAAAAAGCGATGGGTAAAAATTGGTCACGTGAAATTATGGAGGGGACAACCTTCCCGCCTACACTTGCAACCGAAGAACTCTTTGAAGATTCAAAAGAAATTACGGGAACATACGGGATTTACTTACATCATTTTTTAAAAAATACGAAGCCTAATGAAAATGCCACGACAATCATTTTCGAAACAAGCGAAGAGGATCAACATGAATTCCCCTTAACAATGTTGAATGAACTCATCTTGAAGTATAGCATTAAAGGGAAGCCGCTTCGTGAAGACGGACCTGTACACATGTTATTAAAAGATGGCTCAAATGTTGATACGCCTCTAAAAAATATTCGCGCAGTTAAAATTATATAGGAGGGATTATATGCGCGTACAATGTGTCATATGCGATGAAATTGGACAAGTTCCAGATGAAGCACTTATTGCGAAGAAACTTAGAAACCGCTTAATTCACACATATATGTGCACGGCTTGCCATGACCGTATTAAAGAAAAAACAATCGCAAGAGTTGCCACTGGTAATTTTATATTCAGACGTAGTTCACACCCAATAGAAAAAAGTTTTTGATGTGAAATCAGGACTTTTAATCTTGACTCTTTTTAGACCACATCAAGAGATGCGCGATTCTGAATACTATTTTAAATTGTACAATAGTGGCTAAAAAAAGACGTTACCGCTCTACGCGCGGTCACAGAAAAACTTATGTTTTTTAATGTGTTAAGGTCTTCAAAATCAAAAAAGGGAGCCCATTCGTTCGATTTTGAATGAATGGGCTCCCTTTACAATTTCAACAGTCTGTTAAATGAGCAAATCTAATTAGCCCACTTATATCAAAGGCGAAGCTTTCCGAGTTTCGTAAATCAGCTAGGATTGTTGATGGACACTACCCATACCAAAGCTAGAGTAGTAATCATTGGATCACCGCCTGAAGGTAGTTCTCTTAATAGACAATAAAATAGCGATTCATCTTCGATATAATCCAAGATGAATCGCTATTTAGTGTTTACCATTTTAGTATAGGTCTACTCCGTTAATTGTAGCTGAAGGTAGCGACTCCAATGGGATGAAGCGGGAACTGATGAGACCCCACAGAACCGTTTTGCGACGAGGCAAAAGTTGTCCCACGGGAAGCGCCAACCTGAAGCAAAATCAACAAAAGGACTATTTCTAGTGGCCTCGTTTTATGCGATAGAGTCTTTTTTGTCGTCACCTTTATATTCATTCATGCGGCGGACACGATAAATAATTAGAATTAGTGCCGCCACGATAAGCCCTTCTACAATAGGTAAGAAAAAGGCAAGGAATGTTAATACAAGACAACCAAGAAACAAGAATATATAAATAATCAAGCTCTGAAGAAACTTCAATTTTTTTGCGAAGCCTAATTTATAAACAAGCGCTGACATGAGGAAGACAACTGCTA
The DNA here is from genome assembly GCA_029263945.1 of Sporosarcina sp. GTDB lineage: Bacteria > Bacillota > Bacilli > Bacillales_A > Planococcaceae > Sporosarcina. Next base: position 8,286 of record JARIDM010000011.1, on the reverse strand, counting down.
ACAATACATACCCTGCTGTCGTATAATCCATCTCGCCGTTGCTGAGTTTTGTTCCGAGAGCTTCATAAATGAAGCGTGAAATCCCTGACATGCGATTAAAAACAAAATCAGTATCTTGGGCATTCATTTAATACATTCCCTTCATCCAAACAAGTGATTAATTTTGCTTTGATTTTTTCGTAATGCGCTCACGTTCACTCTTACTGAGTATCTTCTTACGTAGACGAATGTTTTCTGGTGTAACTTCACAGTATTCATCATCATCTAGGTACTCTAGAGATTCTTCAAGTGTCATTATACGAGGTTTATTAATCGAAACAGTTTGATCTTTGTTTGCTGTACGAATGTTTGATTGTTGCTTCGCTTTTGTTAAGTTAATCGTTAAGTCTGTATCACGATTATGCTCTCCTACGATCATACCTTCATAAACTTCTGTTCCAGGTTCAACAAAGATCACGCCACGCTCTTCAACGTGAAGAATTCCATAAGGTGTCGCTTTTCCGTTTTCCATAGAAACAAGTACACCTTCAGTACGGCCACCAACATTACCAGAAGCCATCGGTTGATAACTATCGAATGTATGGTTTAAGATTCCGTAACCTCTTGTCATTGTTAAAAATTCAGTTGAATAACCGATAAGACCACGCGCTGGAACATGGAACACAAGACGAACTGTTCCAGTACCATTATTAATCATATCAATCATTTCACCTTTACGTTGACTAATCGATTCAATGACTGAACCTGTATGTTCATCTGGCACTTCAATTTGTACGCGTTCAACTGGTTCACATTTCACGCCATCAATTTCACGTACGATAACTTCTGGTTTAGAAACTTGTAATTCAAAACCTTCACGACGCATATTTTCGATTAATATCGATAAATGCAATTCTCCTCTACCCGAAACAATCCAAGAGTCTGCTCCAGATGTTTCAACACGTAAAGAAACGTCAGTTTGAAGTTGTTGGTTCAAACGCTCTTCAATCTTACGCGATGTAACCCATTTTCCTTCACGGCCAGCAAATGGACTATTGTTTACAAGAAACTGCATTTGTAATGTTGGCTCATCGATATGAAGTGTCGGTAAAGCTTCTGGATGCTCTACCGGACAAATTGTATCACTAACATCAATGCCCTCAATTCCTGAAATCGCAATTAAATCACCAGCGTGAGCTTCGTGAATCTCAACTCGTTTCAAGCCTAGAAAACCTGACATTTTTGTAATACGGAAGTTTTTAATTTTTCCATCGCGCTTAATAACGGAAACTTGTTGTCCCAAAGTCATTGTGCCGCGGAAGACACGGCCAATACCAATACGACCCACATAATCACTATAATCTAATAGAGACACTTGGAATTGTAGTGGCTCATCACGGTTGTCAACAGGTGCAGGAATATACGCCAAAATTGCATCGTAAAGGACTTCTAACGTTTCTTCTTGATCTTCTTTTTTCGGCGATAAGCTTGCAGTACCGTTAAAACCTGAAGCATAAACAACTGGGAAGTCAAGCTGCTCATCGTTTGCATCAAGTTCAATAAATAATTCTAATACTTCATCTACAACTTCTTCTGGACGCGCAAATTCGCGGTCGATTTTATTTACAACGACGATTGGTTTTAGATTTTCTTCTAACGCCTTTTTCAACACAAAACGTGTTTGTGGCATACAACCTTCGTATGAGTCGACGACAAGAATAACACCATCAACCATTTTCAAAATACGTTCTACTTCTCCACCGAAGTCAGCGTGACCTGGTGTATCAAGAATATTGATTTTTGTATTTTTGTATTCGATCGCCGTGTTTTTCGCTAGAATGGTTATTCCGCGTTCACGTTCAATATCATCTGAATCCATCGCACGATCTTCTACTTGTTCGTTTGAGCGGAAAATCCCAGATTGCTTCAATAATTGGTCAACAAGCGTTGTTTTACCATGGTCAACGTGTGCGATAATCGCAATATTTCTTAAGTCATTACGTTCAATAGTCATGTTTTCACTCCATTAGTCTTTTTTCGTATGTGTAACTGTGTTATTATAGCATAAGTTCAAACAATATAAAATCTTTTTTAAATTGACGGAGGGTTTTCATTGAAAGATATAAAATGGATTTTTGTGTTTTTTTCAATTTCTGCCGTTTTAGCCATGTGCGGAATTGGCGTCGCTGTAGGTCGTAGCAGCATTCTTGGTGCAATTATTTCTATCATTGCACTTATCCTTATCATGGGATATGGTTTTAAAACAAAAAAGAAAATGCGTGAACAAGGGACTCTTTAGTCAATACATAAACTTCTTAAGCGCCCTACTAATAAACTTTACGAAGTACTTGAATTGAACTCATTCAAGTACTTTTTTCTTTCAACAACGCTCAATTCAAGTCTACACATTCAGGTTTTACGCGAATATAATTTTTTAAAATATCCTGATGCAATCCTGGACTTGCGATCATAAAAGATTCTTGTCCAAGTAATGCATTTGGCTCCCCTTTTAAATTCGATGCAATTGCACCTACCTCTTGCGCAATCACCATTCCGCCTGCTATATCCCAAGGTGATAAGCGCATTGAAATATAGGCATTCAACCTTCCAGATGCAACATATGCCAATTCCATCGCAGCCGAACCGTATGACCGCGTTCCTCTACAAGCCATAACAAGCGCAGCTGTTTTCTCATGGTCTATGTACCGATTCGGTGCAATCCATCTTGCGTTTACCCCGATAATCGATTCATTTAAGGGTGTAGTCTTTAACTGCGGCAAGCGTTCATCGTTCAAATAAGCACCCTCTCCTTTTTTAGCATAGTATAATTCATCATGAACAACGTCATAAATATAGCCTAAAATACCAATACCGTCCTGATAGATTCCAAGTGAAATAGAAAAATTACGTTTTTGATGGACAAAATTCATCGTCCCATCAATTGGGTCTAGCATCCAAATAATACCGCTTAACGTCTTAATGTCATCGCCAAATCCTTCTTCACCTAAAATTTTATGTTCTGGAAAATCAGTTTTAATTCGACTGATGAAAAACTGTTCGATTTCACGATCAATATTCGTCACAAGGTCATTCGCATTCGATTTAGAATCAATATGTATATGACTAGAAAAAGAATGTCGGATTTGCTGACCCGCTTCTTTAATCAATGACTTAGCATAACGATCAATCAATTCCCATTTCAAGATAGATCATCCTCCCCTCATAAACCACTGCTTCTTTTTAGTATAACAAAAAAGGTGTTTGAATACACAGTTCCAATTCGAGCGACTGTATTCTAACACCTTTTAAAGTTATTCATGTCTACCCATTTAGCATTTATATGAGGACATATTCACTAAGCAAAGCCGTTTAACGTTTCTAATTCTCTGTGCAATTCAGATAATCTCTTTTTACTTTTTTGTTGTTCTTTCGCATCTTCTTGTTTTACAGCATCAAACAAAGTCGCCAATTCATAATCCAATTCTAAATTCAACACTTTAATATACTCTTTTTCTACATCAACCTTACGTATAATATGCACGACCTGTTTCATCATAGACACCCCTCTCCATAAAAACCTAATATTCAGTCTATTGTTATTAAAGTATGCAACATAAGGCATATATTCTAGTCTTAAGCCTCGTTACATTCATTATTCCCAAAATCCTGTTACGATAAACGTAAATCGTGTAAAGGAGTAATATATATGACAAATTCATTTTGGACAGCTGATGATTTTAATTTATTCACAATTGAGGGATTAGAAAAAAGAATGGACGCTTTACAGACCCTTGTTCAACCTAAGTTTGAAATACTTGGAAGACATTTTTCTGATCAGTTATCTGCGCATGGAAGTGATGAGTTCTTCCCACACGTTGCAAGACACGCCAGGAGAACAGTTAATCCTCCTACGGATAGTTGGGTCGCTTTTGCGCCATTAAAAAGAGGATACAAAGCGATTCCACACTTTCAAATTGGCCTGTGGAAAACACATTTGTTTATCATTATTGCGGTAATTTATGAAAATCCCGATAAAAAGGTAATCGCGGAAAGACTACAAAAAAACAGTAAACAGTTAACATCACTCCCTGATGCTTATGTAATCTCGGGTGACCATATGAAACCAGCAGCAACGAAAATTAACGAAGCTGGATCAGAAGGGATAGAAAAAGTTTTAACGAGGCTTAAAACTGTAAAAAAGGCTGAATTTCTTGTCGGGCGTCACCTTTTAAAGGAAGAAGCTATAAAAATGAGTCCTGAAGAATTCATCAAATTTGGTGAGGAAACAATCGATCAATTGTTGCCAATTTACGATGTCATCATCGGTCGGAATTAAGGACTTAAAGAACGCAACTTATCGTTGCGTTCTTTTTATGAGTGCCTCATCGTTCGCTTCTTGTGCCAATTTTACGATTTGATAACTACTATAACCACTCACTTCTTCAAACTCTTTAAACAATGTTTTCTCTTCAGCTTTTGACGGAACAATTTCTTTAAATAAACGATAAGCCGCCATAACCTCTTTACGTGTTATCCCTTGTTCATAAGCTTGCTCAATAACGACATAAAAATTCGTTACGGCAATAATTTCTTCAGTTGTCCAATCACTTCGAAGCGGATAATTATACTCCATTGTTTAGGGCCCCTTTCCATATTAACCAGTTATTTTCGTGATGACGACTCTTTAGCACATCACATAAAGCTATACAGTTGAATCTAAAGCTGCTGTCATGCTGCATAATGGTGCTTCTTCACTATTTCAAATCCAAAGCCCATATCATGCAGTGCGACGATAAAAAGGGCGTATACATTTATTCTAACCCTTTAATTGTGTCTGGATTTACAAAATCATAACCTTTTGCCCTTAATCCTTTAATAATTTCTGGTAAAGCTTCAGCTGTCCACTCACGATCATGCATTAATAAGTTTGCTCCATTTTGAAGCAACTCAGTATTTACCATGATATCCGCTATTGCAGTCTTATCCATATATTGCTTTTCCCAATCATAGCCAAACGACCAATTCATCAACAACATCCCTTCTTCTTTAGCTAACGCTCTGCTAAAGTCCGTGTTCTGACCGAAAGGTGCGCGAAAGAACCTAGGACGTTCTCCAGTTACTTCTTCTACCACGTCATTTACCGAAAGGATTTCTTCTCTTTGTTCTTCTTCCGATAATTGTTGCAAATCAGCATGGGTTTTCGTATGATTCCCAATCGTAAAGCCAAGTTCATGAATCTCTTTTAACAGTTGTTTTTTTTCATCCGTAGCTAAAAAATGACCATTTACAAAAAAGATCGCGGGTGCATCAAGTTCTTTTAATGTCTTTGCGATTTCAAAAGCATGTTTATCTGGTGCATCATCGAATGTTAATAACACGACTTGTGCGTTTTCATCATTAATTGGTTCCAAGCCCCACGTTGCTGGGTTCAATTCATACATAGGTGCTAACGCTTCCTCAACGGGTTCTTCTCCTTCATCAGCCTCTCCTTCCAATTCAACTTCCTCTTCATCGGCATCACCTGCAACCCCTGTCGATTCTTCAGGGGTTTCATTTGTCTTTTCATCAGTATCATCATTTGTACATCCAATTAGTAAGAGTAAAAGTACAGCCATTATGTAAACAAATTGTTTTCTCATCTTGTCATCCTTTCTATCTCGTTAAATAATTTTGTCCATAAAAAAAGCTTACAAGGAAAGTATATCACCTTGTAAGCTATGTTTATATGGATTACATCATATGAATTGGTTTTCCAAGCACAACTTCTGCTGCTTCCATCGTAATTTCACCTAACGTTGGGTGCGCATGAATTGTCATGGCAATGTCTTCTACTGTCATTCCTGCTTCAATTGCAAGTCCGAGTTCAGCAATTAAATCTGAAGCACTCGCACCAACAATTTGGGCACCAAGTAGCAAGCCATCTTCTTTTCGAGAAACAAGTTTAACAAAGCCTTCCGTTGCGTCTAGTGCAATCGCTCGACCGTTCGCAGCGTATGGGAACTTCCCTGTCGCAACTTCATATCCTTCATCTTTTGCTTGTTGCTCATTTAGACCAACAGTTGCAAGCTCTGGGCTTGTGAAACAAACTGCAGGAATTGCCATATAGTCTACTTCAGATTTCTCTCCTGAAATAGCTTCTGCAGCAATTTTAGCTTCATAAGAAGCTTTGTGTGCTAATTGTGGACCTGCAACAATATCACCAATTGCATAAATTGATGGTATATTTGTACGGCATTGTTTATCAATTTCTACAAGACCGCGTTCAGACATGTTCACACCTACTTGTTCTAAACCAAGATCGTCCGTATTTGGACGACGACCAACCGTTACAAGTACATAGTCAGCTTCGATTTCTTTCTTTTCTCCGCCGACTTCATAAGCGACTGTTACCCCTTTATCAGTTTCCACAACACCTGAAGCAGATGCTTTTGTAACGATTGTAACGCCTTTACTCTTCAAGCCTTTTTTGACAACTTGTGTCATTTGCTTTTCAAATCCAGCTAAAATATCAGCTGTACCTTCAATAATCGTCACTTCAGCACCTAAATTTGCATAAGCAGATCCAAGCTCAGTTCCGATATATCCGCCGCCAACGACAACGAGTTTTTTCGGAACTTCTGGTAAGCTAAGTGCGCCTGTTGAGTTAATCACACGCTTCGAGAATTTAAAACCAGGAATTTCAACTGGACGTGAACCCGTTGCTACAATCACTGATTTGAATTTGTACGTTTGTGATGAATTCGCATCCATCACACGCAAGGTGTTTTCATCCACAAAGAAAGCTTCACCTTTAACAATGTCAACTTTGTTACCTTTAAGTAAGCCTTCTACTCCGCCAGTTAGACGAGTAACAACACTATTTTTAAATGCTTGTGCCTTTGTAAAATCTAACTTGACGTCTGATGCTGAAATCCCCATTACATCAGAATCTTGTGCATGAACGAAACGTTCTCCTACAGAAATAAGTGCTTTCGAAGGAATACAACCTACGTTTAGACATACACCGCCAAGATCAGCTTTTTCAACAATTGTTACTTTTTGTCCGAGTTGTGCCGCACGAATCGCTGCGACATAACCTCCAGGTCCAGATCCTACAACAAGTGTATCAACTTCGATTGGAAAATCTCCTACTACCATTGCTTACGCCTCCATTAATAAAAGTTCTGGGTTACTCAGTAATCTCTTAAGGTGGTTCAATGCCTGTTGCGCTGTCGCTCCGTCCATCATTCTGTGGTCAAATACAAGTGATAATGCAAGCATTGGTGCCGCAACAATCTCTCCATCTTTCACAATAGGTTTTTCAGCAATACGCCCAATCCCTAAAATCGCAACTTCAGGGTGATTAATAATTGGTGTGAACCATTGTCCACCTGCTGAACCGATATTCGTGATTGAACATGATGCGCCGCTCATTTCATTTACTGAAATTTTGCCATCACGTGCTTTTACAGCTAACTCGCTAATTTCTCTAGAAATCGCAAAAATTGATTTCCGATCTGCGTGCTTCACGACAGGGACAAGAAGTCCACGGTCCGTATCTGCAGCAATCCCAATATTAAAGTAATGTTTTTGAATGACTTCCTCAGTTTCATCGTCATAAGACGTGTTGAATACAGGGAATTCACGCAAAGTACTAACGAGAGCCTTCACAATATACGGCAAGTAAGTAAGCTTAACATCTTGTTCTGCCGCAATTTCTTTGAACTTTTTACGGTGCGCAACAAGTTCGCTTACATCTACTTCATCTATTAATGTAACATGTGGGGCTGTTTGTTTCGAGTTTACCATTGCTTTTGCAATAATTTTTCGGATACTCGAGATTTTTTCGCGAGTTTCAGGGAAGTCCCCTTCCAAAGCAACCGGTGCTTTAGATGCCGCTGTCTTTTGTTCTGATGCGCCTTCAGACGGGCCCGCAGCAGTCGCTTGGTCACCACTTAAGAACGCTTCAATATCCGCTTTAACGATGCGCCCATTTTTACCCGAACCAGCAACTTGACGAATATCGATTTCTTTTTCGCGCGCAAATTTACGCACAGAAGGCATCGCAACAATACGACGATCCAAGTCAACGTCTGTATCTACAGCAACAGGTGTTGCTTTTGTTGGTTCTTCTTGTTTAGGTGCAGCTTCTTTTTTAACTTCTTGGCCTTTTTCTGCAGTCGCTTGAACTTGTGCTTCTGTTTCAGCCTCTTCTTCTTTTGGTGCACTTTCTTCTATCATATGCTCATAACCTGGCGCATCGATGCGAATTAACGGATCTCCAACAACTGAAACTGTCCCTTCTGGAACTAGAATTTTTTCAATCGT
>JARIDM010000227.1 GCA_029263945.1 Sporosarcina sp. | reverse complement strand
CCCTTGTAACTTTAGCTTCAGCAATCATTTGTATCATGTTCTTTAAAGGCATCATCAGTTTAATGCCGATTTTAATTGGCATCGTCGTTGGCTATATATACTCTGCGATCATTGGCATTCTCGATTTTAGTGCAGTTGCAAAAGCAAAGTGGTTTGAAATTCCTGAAATGCTTATTCCAGGAATAGATTATGATTTTGTTGTAACACCTACACTCCTTGTCATCATGGTCCCAATCGCAATCGTAACAATTTCTGAACATATTGGTCACCAGTTAGTGCTTGGCCGTATTGTTGACAGAGACTACATAAAAAACCCTGGTTTAAACCGTTCCTTATTGGGAGATGGTTTGGGAACGTTAATCAGTGGATTCGTAGGTGGACCGCCTAAAACAACCTACGGAGAAAATATTGGTGTACTTGCACTTACAAGAGTCTACAGTGTGTATGTCATATTAGGTGCTGCTGTATTTGCAATCGTCTTCTCCTTTTTCGGGAAAGTAATGGCAATTATCGCAACAATCCCTGGTGCGGTTATTGGCGGTATATCGATCTTATTATTTGGAATTATTGCTTCATCAGGTTTACGGATGTTTGTAGATCATACTATCGATTTCGGCAATCAACGAAACCTAGTCATCGCATCTGTTATTCTCGTCATTGGAATTGGTGGGGCCACAATTAAATTCAGTCCAACTTTCGAAATTGGGGGTATGGCCCTTGCGGCAATCGTTGGTGTCCTACTGAATCTTATATTACCTGGGAAATCAGAAGAAAAACTGACGGATATCCAAGCATAACTCAATTAAATCCATTTTTGAGAGGGGAATTCAAATGGACCACTTAGTCTCGATGAAACAACTATCAGTAGAAGAAATGATTGCCTTACTTGATCGAGCGCAGAACTTTTCCGAGTACGGTGCACGAGAATTGCCCGGGAAATATACGGTTAGTAATTTGTTTTTCGAACCGAGTACGAGAACGAAAACGAGCTTTGAAGTAGCAGAGCGTAAACTTGGCCTTGATGTTGTTCCTTTTGAAGCGGGTTTTTCGAGTACGATTAAAGGGGAGACACTTTATGATACCGTGAAGACATTTGAAGCGATCGGGGTAGATGCCCTTGTCATTCGCCATTCAGATGTAGGGTATTACGAACAACTTATAGGGAAAACAAAAGTTTCCATCATCAATGGTGGGGACGGTGCTGGGCAACATCCTACACAATCACTGCTTGATCTGTTCACGATACGTGAAGAGTTCGGTTCATTTGAAGGGTTAAACATCGTGATTGCAGGTGACGTTTCACATAGCCGTGTGGCAAAGTCAAATGCGGATGCCCTTGGAAAGTTAGGGGCCAATGTCACATTTCTTTGCCCAGAAGAGTGGGCAGGCGAGTATGAAGCCAAACATGTATGGGATGAAGAAATTTTAAACAGTGATGTGATTATGTTACTTCGTGTTCAACATGAAAGACATGATGACAAAATGAGTTTTACGAAAAAAGAATACCATGACCAATTTGGTTTAACTGTAGAACGTGCGAAACGTATGAAAAAAGACGCGATTATCATGCATCCTGCACCTTTTAACCGAGGTGTTGAAATAGATGACGATTTAATTGAAAGCGAACAATCTAGGATTTTCAAACAGATGGAGAACGGTGTTTATGTTCGAATGGCCGTATTAGAGTTAATACTAAATGGGAGGAATTAACAATGGGGAAGCTAATTCAAACAGTACAGCTATTAAATAGTAAAGGTGAAATCGTGACGAGGGATGTGCGTATTAAAGGTGATAAAATTGCTGAAATTGGTGCACAACTTGAAGTAGATACATCAGAAGTCATTAATGGAAAAGGCCTTTTTCTAGCACCAGGTTTCATAGATGTACATGTCCATTTACGTGAGCCAGGCGGAGAACATAAAGAGACAATAGAAAGTGGTACGTTAGCGGCTGCAAAAGGTGGGTATACGACGATTTGCCCAATGCCTAATACACGTCCTGTTCCCGATACGAAAGAAAATTTAGAATTGGTCAATCGATTAATTGAAGAAAAGGCGTTAATTCGAGTACTTCCTTACGCATCAATCACAATTCGTGAGGCAGGAAAAGAACGCACAAATCTTGAAGAACTTAAAGCACATGGTGCATTTGCTTTTACAGATGACGGCGTAGGGGTTCAAGCAGCTGGCATGATGTATGAAGCGATGCAAGATGCAGCGAAGATTGATATGGCAATCGTTGCACACTGTGAAGACAATACACTGATTTACGGTGGTGCACTGCATGAAGGGAAACGAAATAAAGAACTTGGACTTCCTGGGATCCCATCGATTGCTGAGTCTGTTCATATTGCGAGAGATATTTTACTGGCAGAAGCTGCGGGTGCTCACTATCATGTGTGTCACGTTAGTACAAAAGAGTCTGTCCGTGTCATTCGCGATGCGAAAAAAGCAGGCGTTCATGTAACAGCCGAAGTAACCCCGCATCACCTACTCCTCTCAGAGAATGATATCCCTGGTGATGATGCCGATTGGAAGATGAATCCACCCCTTCGTGGAGAAGATGATTTAGCAGCACTCCGCGAGGGATTACTAGATGGGACGCTTGATTTTATCGCAACAGATCATGCACCCCATACAGCTGAAGAAAAAGCAGTTGGTTCAAAGACTGCACCGTTTGGCATTACGGGCCTTGAAACAGCATTCCCACTTCTTTACACAAACTTTGTGAAAAAAGGAACGTGGACATTACAACAACTGATTGATTGGTTAACGCAAAAACCAGCAAGTGTATTTAACTTACCTTATGGAAAATTAGCTGTCGGTGAAACGGCTGATCTCGTTCTCATCGACTTAAAAAAAGCGCAAGAAATTGACCGTACAACATTTGTGTCACAAGGTAAAAACACACCATTTGATGGGTGGAACTGTGTAGGTTGGCCCGTGAAAACAATTTACGGTGGACAAGTCGTTTGGGAGGAAAAATAATGATGAAAAAAAGAATGCTCATATTAGAAGATGGCACGACTTTTGAAGGCATTGCATTTGGTTCTGAAGCAGCGTCGATTGGTGAAACAGTCTTTTCTACTGGAATGACAGGTTACCAAGAAACGATTTCAAATCCATCGAACTGTGGAGAAATTGTTGTGATGACCTACCCGCTCGTTGGAAATTATGGCATTAACCGTGATGATTTTGAATCCATCGAACCCGCGATGAACGGGCTTGTCGTCAGAGAATTGGCTAAAGAACCGTCAAACTTTAGAAGCGGAATGACACTGGGCGATTTACTGATCCAAAAAAGCATCCCAGGGATTGAAGGCATTGACACGCGGAAATTAACGCGTTTACTACGTGACAAAGGTCCGCTGAAAGGGATTCTAACAACTGCGGGTGAAGAAATTTCAGACGTAGAAGAAGTTGTGCATCAAGTGAAAAATACAGTCCTCCCAACAGACCAAGTCGCACAAGTATCAACGAAAAGACCTTATCCGAGTCCAGGTCGAGGAAAAAAAGTAATTTTAATCGATTATGGGTTGAAACATGGGATTTTACGTGAACTGAACAAACGGGATTGTGACGTCATTGTGATGCCCTATAATGCGTCCGTTGAAGAAATTAACTCCCTGTTTCCAGATGGGATTGTTTTGTCAAATGGACCAGGGAACCCAGCAGATATCCAAGTGGCTGTCGAAACGATTCAGGCATTATTAGGAACAGCACCTATTTTTGGAATTGGCTTAGGTCACCAATTATTAGCGCTTGCTTCGGGAGCAAAAGTGTTGAAATTGAAGAATGGTCATCGCGGAAGTAATCACCCTGTAAAAGATTTAGCAACAGGTCGTACGGAATTAACAGCTCAAAACCATGGCTATGCAGTGGACGAAGCTTCTCTAGAAGGAACGGACTTGAAAATCACACATAAAGCTTTGAATGATGACTCGATTTCAGGAATTGAAAGCACTGCACATGCGGCATTTTCAGTTCAGTTTTACCCAGAAGCATCGCCGGGACCAGAAGATTCAAATCATTTATTTGATCGTTTTTCAGAACTTATGATTACGGATAGCCGAAAGGAGCAATTCAATGCCTAAACGTCAAGATATTGAAACCATACTCGTGATAGGTTCAGGGCCAATCGTAATTGGTCAAGCAGCAGAATTCGATTATGCAGGCACACAAGCTTGTCTTTCGTTAAAAGAAGAAGGATACCGTGTCATTTTAATTAACTCAAATCCCGCAACAATTATGACAGATACAGAAATTGCCGATAAAATTTATATCGAGCCAATCACATTAGATTTCGTCAGTCGTATCATTCGGAAAGAACGTCCTGATGCACTCCTTGCAACGCTTGGGGGACAAACGGGATTGAATATGGCCATTGAACTGCATGATTCAGGCATTTTAGATGAGTTGGAAATTGAAATTTTAGGAACAAAATTAAATGCGATTCATCAAGCGGAAGACCGCGACCTCTTTAGAACATTGATGAATGAACTTAATGAACCTGTTCCAGAGAGTGACATTATTCATAATTTAGAGGAAGCTTATACTTTCGTAGAAAGAATTGGTTATCCTGTAATTGTTCGTCCTGCCTTCACACTAGGAGGAACAGGTGGCGGAATTTGTGAAAATGATCAGCAATTGGAAGAAATTGTTGCGAATGGACTGAAAGCAAGTCCTGTGACACAATGTCTACTTGAAAAATCGATTGCAGGCTTTAAAGAAATTGAATATGAAGTGATGCGAGATTCTGCCGACAATGCAATTGTTGTTTGTAATATGGAAAATATTGACGCGGTTGGCATTCATACAGGTGATTCAATTGTTGCGGCGCCGAGTCAAACGATGACAGACCGAGAGTACCAAATGCTACGTAATGTTTCGCTCAAAATTATTCGTGCACTTGGCATCGAGGGGGGATGTAACGTTCAACTTGCACTCGATCCACATAGTTTCGATTATTATATTATTGAAGTGAACCCTCGTGTGAGTCGTTCTTCTGCGCTAGCATCCAAAGCGACAGGCTATCCAATTGCTAAGCTCGCAGCGAAGATTGCAGTGGGCCTTACATTAGATGAAATGATGAACCCAGTAACGGGTACAACGTATGCATGTTTTGAACCATCATTAGATTATGTTGTGACTAAAATTCCGCGTTGGCCTTTCGATAAATTTGAAGCCGCAAAGAGAAACCTAGGGACTCAAATGAAAGCAACAGGCGAAGTCATGGCAATCGGGCGCACGTTTGAAGAGTCCATTTTAAAGGCAGTTCGTTCGCTTGAAATTGGTCAATACGATTTAGCATTGAAAGACGGCGAAACGATGACGGACGAGTGGATCGAAAAAAGAATCCGTCGTGCTGGGGATGAGCGTCTATTCTTTATCGGTGAAGCACTTCGGAGAGGTGTTTCAGTTGAAAGCCTTCACGAGTGGAGCATGATCGATAAGTTTTTCCTTCGTAAATTTGAAAATATCATTACGTTTGAAGAGGTTGTGAAAGCAAATCCACTTGACGTATCGACTTTATATGAGGCGAAACGCATGGGCTTTGCAGATAAATCGATTGCAACCCTTTGGCATGTTAAAGAAATTGAAATCTATCAGTTACGTAAAGCAAATGACATTGTTCCTGTCTATAAAAAAGTAGATACATGTGCAGGCGAGTATGAATCAGAAACGCCGTACTTTTATGGTACGTATGAAGAAGAAAATGAATCGGTTCGTACAGAGAAGAAGAGTGTGGTTGTATTAGGGTCTGGCCCAATTCGAATCGGCCAAGGGGTTGAATTTGATTATGCAACCGTGCATTGCGTATGGGCGATTCAAGAAGCGGGATATGAAGCCATTATTATCAATAACAATCCTGAGACAGTTTCTACAGATTTCTCAATCTCTGACAAGTTATATTTTGAACCGCTCACACTTGAAGATGTGATGAATATTATAGATCTTGAGCAACCAGAGGGTGTCATTGTTCAATTTGGTGGACAAACAGCGATAAATCTTGCGGATG
>JARIDM010000165.1 GCA_029263945.1 Sporosarcina sp. | reverse complement strand
GAAACCTTCAATAAATATACATAAATTCAAGATAAATCGCTCTAATTTACCTGGCCTTTGCACATTTTTTTCATATGTAGGTGCATATACTTTTCTTCGTATGAATTGTGCAATTCCGTAAGCAACGATGATTAAACCTGTTATTAACAAAAACGTAATCATTCCACTGCCCACATTATCCGCCTCCTATAGATTTGCTGCTATAACCATAAAAGCCAATCATAAAAAACGGTTACTTAATTCCGCATAATGACATACACGAGATACACGATGTATGCAACAACGAGCATCAGCCCTTCACGCTTACCAATTTTGAAGCCTGTTCTAGCGAAAAGCAACAATACTAGAGTCAAAACAATCATCAGGATGACGTCAATAAAGACTTTATCGTTCACTGCGATGGGTGTGATGACAGCCGAGGATCCCAAAACAAATAGGATATTAAAAATATTACTTCCGACGATGTTCCCCAACGCGATTTCACTTTCTTTTTTCAAAGCAGCTGAAATCGACGTAACCAATTCAGGCAATGAGGTACCGATTGCGATAATCGTCAGGCCGACCAACGTTTCACTCATGCCAAGAGAAAAAGCGATTTTCGTCGCATTATCAACGACCAAATCTCCGCCGAATATAATGGCAGCCAATCCGACAAGCGTAATGAGTATATTCTTCCCCCACTTAACGTTATGCGGTGCTTTCGTAAGCGTCGCATTTTGACGGCTTCTAAGGCCAAGTTCTATCACATAGTACATAAATATTGAAAGGAATATTAAGAAAATAATACCATCACTTCGCGTGAGAATGTTGTTGCTGAAACCTTGAAGCATCTTGTCACTCATCAATACCAACATGACGATACTTGCAAGAAGTGTAAAATGAATTTCTTTACGACTGGTCTCACTTTGGACTTTTAAGGGAAATAAAAAAGCTGCAAATCCGACAACGACCGTAATGTTAAAAATGTTACTCCCTACAACGTTACCGACTGCTACGTCGGCATTTCCACCTAACGCTGCAATAATACTAACCGTTGCTTCAGGTGAACTTGTACCTAATGCAACAATCGTGAGCCCAATTAAAATAGGGGGAACTTGAAGTAGTCTTGCGATATTAGAAGAACCATCTACAAAATAATTTGCACCTTTTATCAATAAAAAAAATCCGATAATTAATAAAACATAAGCCATCTATTTATGACCTCCTCCAAAAGAATGAACTTTCCCTGCTTCTATATGTACATGTATCATACACTTAAATCTATTATTAAATCATTAAAGGTTAAATCAGCACTACCCACGGCAGTGCTGATTTATTCTTTCATTATATACCTACTGATATATATTTCACTTCTAAAAACTCATCCATACCATGGTGCCCACCTTCTCGGCCTAATCCACTTTGTTTAAAACCACCAAACGGCGCTTGTGGTGTAGACGGTCCGCCGTCATTTAACCCGACGATGCCGTATTCTAATTGCTCACAAATGCGAATGCCACTTGCGATGTTCTCCGTAAAGACGTATGCAGCAAGTCCATAAATCGAATCATTGGCACGAGTAATCGCTTCATCTTCTATCTTAAACGTTGTAATGGGTGTAATAGGACCAAATGTTTCTTCATTCATACAAATCATATCATCGGAGACATTCGTTAAAATTGTCGGTTCAAAGAAAAGTCCGCCCGCTGATTTCCCGCCTAATACAACGCCTGCCCCTTTTTCTTTCGCATCTTCGACATGATGTAGAACTTTTTTTAACGCATCCTTATCAATTAATGGGCCAATGTCCGTTCCTTCATCTAATCCATTCCCCACTTTTAAGCGACTTGCTTTCTCAACTAATTTCTTTGTAAACGCATCTGCAATGGACTCGTGTACATAGACACGATTGACACATACGCAAGTTTGCCCTGCATTCCGATATTTGGCAGCTAATACACCGTCCGCTGCTTTGTCTAGATCACTATCTGCCATAACGATTGCTGGTGCATGGCCGCCAAGTTCGAGTGAGATTTTCTTCACCGTATCTGCCGCGCCGCTCATTAACGTTTTGCCGACTTCTGTTGAACCCGTAAAGGTAATTTTACGGACACGCGTATCTGCTAACCATGCCTCACCAATCGCTTTTGAGTCACCTGTGACAACATTTACAACGCCTTTTGGAATCCCTGCTTTTTCTGCGAGTTGTACAAGTTTAATCGCCGTTAAGGGTGTTAGTTTTGCAGGTTTAATAACGACCGTACATCCCGCTGCAAGTGCTGGCGCTACTTTTCTCGTAATCATCGCCGCTGGGAAATTCCAAGGCGTAATCACTGCCGTCACACCTACAGGCTGTTTATGTACGAAGAGACGCTTATCTTGCTGTGTTGCCGGGATTGTCTCCCCGTAAATCCGCTTTCCTTCTTCCGCATACCACGACATAAAACCATTGGCGTAATTCATTTCTCCACGCGCTTCTTTTAATGGTTTCCCTTGTTCTTCTGTCATTATTTTTGCAATATCCTCTACCTGTTCATCTATTAAATCATGCCACTTCCGAACAAAACTACTCCGTTCATACGCTGATAATTTCGACCATTCTTTGAAAGCGTCGTACGCAGCGTCAACCGCCAGGATCGCTTCTTTCTCACCACCCATTGGGACCGTGCCAACCAACTCATCGGTCGCGGGATTGATGACTTCTATTTCTTTAAGCCCTTCTCCAACATCTTCGCCATTAATAATCATTTTATAATGCATTTGCATTCACTCCTATTAATATATGGATACCCTTTTTTGTTTTTCTATAACTTTTCCACTTCAATCCATTATTTTTTATGCTAATCAAATCAACCAAGCCTTTAAATCAGTTGAAACATATATATAAAGTGGAGGGATGACATGATTACAATAAGTTTATGCATGATTGTGAAAAACGAAGAATCCGTGATTGCCCGTTGTCTAGAATCTGTAAAAGACATCGTTGATGAAATTAACATCGTAGACACGGGCTCGACAGATAAAACGAAAGAAATCGTTTCGAACTATACAGACCGCATTTTCAACTTTACATGGATAGATGATTTTGCAGCAGCACGCAACTTTTCTTTTCAACAAGCTTCAAAAAAGTACATTCTCTGGTTAGATGCAGACGACATATTGACAACACAGGATCAGGAAAAACTTCTTATACTCAAACAAACACTCTCAAGAGAAGTAGATGCCGTTTCCATGAAATACCATTTAAGTTTTGATGAGGATGGAAATGTCACTTCTCTACTTAGACGGTATCGTTTAGTGAAAAATAGTCGAAATTTCCAATGGATGGGTGCTGTACATGAATACTTAGAGGTTTCAGGTACGCTCTATGAAAGTGATGTGGCTGTTTCCCATTTACCTTTACACCACGACAACCAACGGAATATAGCGATTTATGAAAAACGGATAAAGTCAGGTAGAAAGCTTTCCCCACGCGATACTTTTTATTATGCCAATGAATTAACAGACCACCAACAATACAAAAAAGCCATTAAATATTATGAGCGGTTTCTTGCGACAAATCTAGGCTGGATCGAGGACAATATTAGGGCTTGTTTAAAAATCGCAGATTGTTACGGCCATTTAAAGCAACCTAAAGAACAGATCGCGACTACTTTACGAACGCTCACTTATGACGTGCCTCGACCAGAAACGTGTTGTCGAATTGGTTATTATTTTATGCAGGCACAAAAAAATGCAGAAGCCATATATTGGTATAAACTTGCACTTGCTTATCATAGCGACCTGACTTCAAGCTTTGTAGATACATCGTTCTCCACATGGCTCCCCCACCTTCAACTTGCTGTCTTATATGATCGACTACAACTAGTAGATAAAGGAGCCTACCACAATGAAACTGCACTCACCTTCAAACCAACAGATCCAATCATGCTAAAAAACAAACAGTATTTCCATAATATCATCCAGACAACACGTCATGAAAATTCATAACAATTACTGATAATAGTTGTACGCCCGTCCGTTCAGCATTTATGCGAATAGAAAGTTACAGAATGGAGGTGAAATTAAAATATGGATTGTCACGAATTTGAAAAGCGTAATTGTCGTAAGTGTCATCCCAATACTTGCACATGTAAAAGAGGACGAAGAGGTCCACGAGGTGTCCAAGGGGAAACGGGCGCGACTGGCGCAACTGGACCAAAAGGCGATCGCGGACCAAGAGGATTTCCAGGATCAAAAGGTGATCCTGGTGCGACGGGAGCGACTGGACCTGTTGGGCCAATTGGAAATACTGGTGCAACGGGAGCTGGAACGACTGGTGCGACGGGCGCAACCGGGCCGACGGGACCATCTGGTGGACCACCTGGACCTACAGGTATAACCGGACCAACTGGTGCAACCGGTGCGAACGGGAGCGACGGAGCAACTGGACCAACCGGTGCGAACGGGAGCGACGGAGCTACTGGACCAACCGGTGCAACGGGTGCGAACGGGAGCGACGGAGCTACTGGACCAACCGGTGCAACGGGTGCGAACGGGAGCGACGGAGCTACTGGACCAACCGGTGCAACGGGTGCGAACGGGAG
>JARIDM010000062.1 GCA_029263945.1 Sporosarcina sp. | reverse complement strand
AAGTATTTTTATGCAAAAATTCGATCCTTATATTAATGTTGATCCAGGTACAATGTCACCCTATCAACACGGTGAGGTTTTTGTGACCAAAGATGGTGCAGAAGCAGATTTAGACTTAGGACATTATGAAAGATTTATTGATGTTGAATTAACAGATAGTGCTAATATTACCACGGGTCGAGTATATCAAACAGTTATTCAAAAAGAACGTAATGGTGAATATGGAGGGGCAACTGTACAAGTTATTCCACATATTACCGATGAAATTAAAAATAAAATTTATCAAGCTGCAGAAGACTCCCAAGCTGATGTGGTTATCACAGAAATTGGTGGAACAGTTGGAGATATTGAATCCCTTCCATTTTTAGAAGCAGTACGTCAGGTACACGCTGAACAAAATACAGAAGATGTTGTATTCATCCATACAACATTGATTCCAAAAGTACCGGCAAGTAATGAATACAAAACTAAACCAACACAACACAGTTTCAAAGAACTTATGGCACAAGGTATTAAAGCTAATATTATTGTTACACGTTGTGATGAGGAATTAACTGAAGATATGCGTCAAAAAATCGCGTTATTCTGTGATGTAAATCATGATGCAATTATTGAATCACGCAACGTAGAAAATCTCTATACTCTTCCATTATCATTTGAGAAACAGGGCTTAGATACTTATATTTTAAGAAAATTAAAACTTGATCATTTAGGACCTGCAGATATGACAGAGTGGGTAGAAATGATTGAAAGAACGACTCATTTAACAAATAAAGTTAGAATCGCATTAGTAGGGAAATATGTACAATTGCGTGATGCATATTTATCAGCCAATGAAGCGATGTTGCATGCTGGCTATGACTTAAGCAGTGAAATTGAAGTTGAGTGGATTGATTCAGAACAGTTAACTGAAGAAAATGTTGAAGAATTACTTGGTTCTGTTGATGGCATTTCTGTTCCGGGAGGATTTGGTCCGCGTGGTACAGAAGGTATGGTATTAGCAGCTAGTTATGCACGTGAAAATAATATTCCGTATTTCGGTGTGGGTTTAGGTATGCAAATGGGTGTTGTTGATTTCGCAAGAAAAGTTTGTGGAATGAAAAATGCTAATTCAACTGAAATGGGAGAAACTGAGTATCCTATCTTTAACTTAGCAGATGCACGTTTAAGAGAGAAAGATTTTACTGACACAATGCGTTTGGGAAATTATCCTTGTGAATTAAAAGAGGGCTCACTTGTATCCAAACTCTATGGTGAAGACGTTGTTTTTGAAAGACATCGTCATCGTTATGAATTTAATAACAAATATAGAGAAGTATTAAAAGAAGAAGGTTTAGTTTTCAGTGGTTTAAGTCCAGATGGACAATTAGTTGAGATTATTGAAAACCCAAAAAATGATTTCTTCGTGGGATGTGTATTCCACCCAGAATTCAAGTCAAGACCTAACAGATCCCATCCTTTATTCTATGGTTTCATTGAGGCGTCTTTACAATTTTCACAAAAAAGAGTAAAATGATATAGTAAAGAAAACAGGAGGAAGATTAATTATGGCATTAGTTTCAGCAAAAGGAATTTTAGAAGCAGCACGTGATGGTCATTACGCTGTTCCAGCAATCAATATTAATAACTTAGAGTGGACAAAAGCAGTTCTTGAAACAGCTCAAGAATTGAAATCACCAGTATTACTTGCAGTTTCAGAAGGTGCAGGAAAATACATGGGCGGTTATAAAACAATCGTAGGTATGGTTAATGGTTTATTAGAAGAGTTAAACATTACTGTTCCAGTAGCATTACACTTAGACCACGGTAGCTTCGAAGGAGCTAAAGAATGTATGGCAGCTGGATTCACATCAGTTATGTATGATGGATCAGCACTTCCATTTGAAGAAAACTTGGCACAAACAAAAGAAATCGTCCGTATTGCTCATGAATTAGGAGTATCAGTTGAAGCAGAAGTTGGTTCAATTGGTGGAGAAGAAGATGGAATTGTTGGTACGGGTGAATTAGCAGATCCAAAAGAATGTAAAATTATTGCTGACACTGGAATTGACTTCCTAGCAGCAGGTATTGGTAATATTCATGGTGCATATCCTGAAAACTGGGCAGGCTTAAGCTTCGAAACATTACAAGCTATTAAAGATGCTACAGGAAATATTCCATTAGTATTACACGGTGGATCAGGTATTCCTGAAGAACAAACATTAAAAGCAGTAGACCTAGGTGTTGCAAAAATCAACATCAACACAGAATGTCAAACAGTTTTTGCAGCAGCAACACGCAAATACATTGAAGAAGGAAAAGACCTTGAAGGTAAAGGTTTTGACCCACGTAAATTGTTAGCACCTGGTGCACAAGCAATTAAAGATGTAGCTAAAGAAAAAATGACAGCATTCGGTAGTGTAAATAAAGCGTAAGCTTTTTAGTTAAAAATAAAAGGGCTGCTTGTTGCAATTGTGACATGCAGCCCTTTTATTATGGAGGAACTTATGTATAGTTTAGTTGAAGCAAAAAATAAAGTAGTAGAGTTAGGGATTGTAAAAATAAATAAGCCTTTAGTCGCTAAAATGGTTTTATCTTTTGTTGCAGGAGGGATGATTGGTTTTGGCTTTTTAGCGTATTTTTATGCAGTACGAGATTTTGGGCCAGGCCTTGGAACTCTTATTGGAGCAACATTATTCCCAGTAGGTTTAATTATTGTTTTATTAGTAGGTGGAGAATTAATCACTGGAAATATGATGGTTGTAGGAACAAGTTGGTTAAATAAAAAAGTAACGACTAAAGAAATGTTATCTAATTGGTTTGTAATATCAATTGGAAATATTGTGGGGGCAGTATTCATAGCCTATATATGTTCATTCTTAGGGATGTTTAAGGGTTTAGATGAAGTTCTTTTAAACACCACTAATTCAAAAATTGGGCAGTCTGTAATGCAGGTTTTTGTTTCGGGAATGATGGCTAACTGGTTTGTAGGTTTAGCTGTATGGTTAAATATAGTACTAAAAGATGGAATTGGTAAAATTGTAGGGATTTGGTTTCCCATAGTTGTATTTGTATATTTTGGATTCCAACATAGTGTAGCGAACACCTTTCTATTCGCTGCAGCTAAGATGACTATTGGAATCGAAATAAGTGAAATTCTTCTAAATTTAAGTGTTTCATACCTTGGAAACATCCTTGGAGCGCTTATCTTCGTTTCCGCAATTTATACAATTGCGACAAAAGATTAATAGGATACAAATAAGAAGCAATCTGAGGTATAATGGAAAGAATGAATAAAGGAGTTGTATATATGAAGGAAATAATTAAAATTGAAGGTGGACATCGTTTAACAGGAGAAGTTTCGATTAGCGGAGCTAAAAATGCAACAGTAGCTTTAATACCAGCAGCCATACTTGCAAGTGATAGTGTGGTAGATATTTATGGAGTTCCAGACATTTCTGATGTTGAATCACTTTCAACTCTTCTTGAAGAATTGAATGTTTCTGTAACTTCTCCAAGTTCTTTTCATTTTCAAATAGATACAAATGGAATGGAGAACATTGTTTTAGATCACGAAGCAGTTACAAAGCTAAGGGCATCATACTATTTTATGGGTTCATTACTTGGGAAATATAAGTATGTAAAAATGCAAATGCCAGGCGGTTGTTATTTAGGACCACGTCCATTTGATTTACACTTAAAAGGTTTTGAGGCTTTGGGTGCAGCAATTACATATTCTGAAGGATTCTATGAAATAAAAGCTGATAGATTATTGGGTGCTAAAATTTATTTAGATTTCCAATCTGTAGGGGCAACGATTAATATCATGTTAGCTGCTGTTTTAGCAGAAGGCAAAACGATTATAGAAAATGCTGCGAAAGAACCAGAAATCATTGACGTTGCAAACTTCCTAAATAATATGGGAGCTAATGTTCGTGGTGCCGGAACAAATGAAATTACGATTGAAGGTGTTGAGAAACTTCACGGACACCCTCATGAAATAATTCCTGATCGCATTGAAGCGGGAACTTATATCATTATGGCAGCGGCATTGGCTGACGATGTGACCATTAAAAATATTATTCCTCAACATTTAGAAGCTTTAACTTCTAAGCTCATTGAAATGGGTGTTGATATTGAGATCGGTGCAGATTATGCTCGTATAAGAACATCCAAGGATTTAAAAGCTGTGGATATTACAACACAAACATATCCTGGATTTGCAACAGACCTCCAACAACCACTTACAACATTGCTCACTCAAGCTGTGGGTGCATCAACAATAAAAGAAACTATCTATGGTGAACGTTTCAAACATTGTGAACATTTACGTAGAATGGGTGCAGAAATTGAAGTAGGATCATCTCGCGCAACTATTACAGGACCAAGCAAATTATTTGCAAGTAAGGTAGAAGCCACAGACTTACGTGGTGGGGCAAGTATGGTTATTGCAGCTCTATTAGCAGATGGTGTTACTGAAATTGATGAAATTTATCATATTGATCGTGGATACGACAAAATTGATGAAAAACTAAATTCTCTTGGTGCCAAAATGTGGCGAGAAGAAAAATAATTCAAACAAAAATAACCTAACTGAAGAATGAAATGAACCCTTAAAGCCGGACTTTTGGCTAATAATTTAATTTTCCGGCTTCTTGTCTGTATTCTACAGGTGAGAGGCCTTTTAATTTGCTTTAATTCTCTTATTGTTATACCAGTTGATATACTGCTTTATTTCATTTTCTAGATCTTTAATAGTGTTGAATTCTTCTCGATAATGCATTGCTTGTTTTAATATTTCGAAAAGATTCTCCCTAGGTGAATTATAAATGCAATTACCCTTTTGAGACATACTTTGTTTTACACTTCTATTGTTGAGTCTTTTTATTTATTGAGCATTCTGTTAGTGAAAGCCTTGATCTGAATGAGTTAATAGGGAATGGTCTTTGGTAGCGTTTGTAATGCTTCATCTAATGAATCGGTAGTAAATTTAACTGTTGGTGCTGTTGAAAGCTTGTAAGATATGATTACATTTTTAAAAAAAATCCAATATTGGAGACATATACAACTTTTGGTCTTTTTAGCCGACTTTAAACTCTGTTACGTCTGTGACCCAAACTTTATTTGGTTCTTTCACGTTAAAGGATCTATTAAGATTATTATCCGATATTTTTCTGACTTCCCCTTGTATAAACTGTATTTACGGATTCTTCTTGAAAACTATTTGCAAAGTAAACCATTAGCCCGTATAAATAGCCAAGACGCGTTTGTGATTAACTAAACTGCCTCTGTTTCGTAGGCTGAGTGTAACTCTACGATAGCCATATCTGTTTTTAGACTCTTCAACGACATCTTTGATTTTTTAATTAGATTAACTTCTTCATCACTAACCAGTTGAAGTTTTCTTTCCCACCCATAGAAGAAACTTTTGGGAAAGTCAGAGGTTTTAAACCATATCTTTAATAACATATGGGGATACTTTTTCCTTCATTCAAGGATTATTTTTGTCTTTCTTTGTTTTTCGCTCTCTTTGTCGAACTAAGGCTTCCAACTTTTTTTCATATTCTAAACTCGCTTTCAAAAATTCATTTCCATGTCTTCATCTTATAAGTTCTACTTTTTCAGATTCGCTGATTTTCACTGTTTTGTTTTTTTGTTCATTATTAGTCAGCATACTCGGCCTCCAAATACTCCGTTCTATCCCATGGAAACCTTCATCCATATATTATCTCTGCCAATTTGCAAGAAGTGACGGATTATTTATATTGAAATAATTTTCGGTTTCTCGGTAGTACGTTTTGTTGAATTGCCTACATTGTAATTCACTGAGTTTAAATTCATCAGAATAACTTGTTTTTGACATCTTTTTTCTTAAGCCTTCATCACCTACTTGATTGTATTGATTGATCCATTTCTTGACTTGAGAATCGTCGGGAACACCATATTTTTTACTTAAATAACCAGCAGTACCTTCACTATCTAAATAATCCATAACCACTCTCAAATTAAATTCAAAACTATGTTTTGCCATAAAAAAACCCCTTATCCGTATCCGGATTTAGGGGGTAGTTCAGAATCAGTTAGGGTTCTTTCATTATTTAACTACCTTTGATATTTTGTAAATAACGATAAACAGTTGGTTCTGAAATTTTTAATACCACAGAAGCCTCCGGTACTGCTCCTTTTAATAAGAAGAATCCATTATCGAAGAGTTTCTGTATAGCCTCATATTTATCATCTTGTTTGAATTGATTAATAGAGATTCCTTTTTGGATGGATAATTCCATAACGATGTTTTGAGCCATCTCTTCGACAGAGCGAGAAACAGTTTCTCGCGAAACATTATTTTTCCCACGGTTGTCTTGATAAGTTCCAAGAAGAAGTTCTAATGCGTCAACTGATTTTTCAATCTCATTAAAAAGTGTTTCATCGGTATTAACACAAATCATTCCAACAATTTCACTGTTTTTTCGTAAATAAAGTGATGCAGACTTAATTTTTTGGTTGTTGCGATTTGAAATATCACGATAATTAGTAGAAAAGTGTTTCTTAGTATCCAACCCTTGTTTAACCATTCTAAGTACATAGTCAGTAGCGGGATCACCAACCTGACGATTTGAGATATGGTTGTTACGAATTGCGATTACGGATGAATCTAAATCCTTTAAGTTGTGTAGTACAATCTCTGAGTTTCTTCCCAGAATTTCGGCAAGAAAATCAACAAATGGTATGTATTGACTTAAAAATTGGTTATTTGCTTCGTTCATGGAATCTCTCCTTTTCTTTATCTTAAGTATATAAGATTCGTAAGTATCTTACAAGAAATGAAAGCGGATACCCGACTAAAAAGCAAAGTTTGTGAAAAAACATACATAATAAACTTACACATAGTATTATCAGTGGATTTTGAAACTATTTTATCAAAGATATGGCTTTGATAGAATAATATCAATTTGATAGGTTGCAATCATGAAATATTTGGTATTATGGAAATGAAAAGGAGATGGCGTAATGACAAAAGCATGGGAAGGTTTTAAATCAGGACAATGGGAAGAAGAAATTAATGTACGAGATTTCATTCAAACTAACTATACACCTTATAATGGAGACGATAGTTTCTTAGAGGGCATCAGTGAAAATTCAGATGCACTTTGGACACGTAGCTTGGAACTTCTAAAAGAAGAATCAAAAGTTCAAGTACTTGATATTGAAATGGATGCAATCTCTGGCGTTGATAACTTTAATCCAGGTTATATTATTAAAGAAAAAGAAGATATTGTGGGTCTACAAACAGACTCACCATTAAAACGTATTATTAATCCATACGGTGGAATTCGTTTAGTTGATAATATTTTAGAAACTTATGGT
>JARIDM010000015.1 GCA_029263945.1 Sporosarcina sp. | reverse complement strand
TGGCTAGGAGAAAAACGACTCGCTGGTGATGGTACGGATGGTAAAGATGTTTTTGGAAATCCTGTTCCTGCATTGAAAGGCAACGATGTACTTCTTGAATACGACAATAAATCGGTTTATGTAGAAGAAGAAGGAGAAAAACAGGTTTTGTATGCGCTCTTTGGCGGAGCTTTAGAGTTTGTGAACAATCAAGTGAGTGTAGGGAAATTACTTGTCGTTACTGGGGATGTGGGGCCTGAAACGGGTTCGATTACGTTTGATGGTGCTGTTGAAGTACGTGGAACGGTGCATGCTGGTTATTCAGTTAATGCGACGGAAGACATTTCTATTGATGGCAACGAAGGAATTACAAATGCTGAGCTTATCCAATCGTCTAATGGAGATATATACATAAAAGGTGGCGTCTTTGGCGGTGGAGAGACGGTCGTTGAAGCGAAGGGTAAAATCTTTTTAAAGCATGCAAATAGTTGCAAGTTATATGCAAAGGAAATTCATGTAGGCGTCTATTTGTTTAGTACAGATGTTACAGCAGAACACGTCTATGTAGACAAGCATAAAGGTAGAATTATTGGTGGAACTGTGAAAGCGCTTTACACAATTGAAACGGCTGTAGTCGGAAATTCACATGAACGCGAAACAACTCTTTCTGCTGCAGGTGTTGATCGTAAAGCACTTTATAAGGAAGTCCAAGAACTTGCGAAAGAACTAAAAGAAGGTCAAGAATTAGAAGTAAAACTAGAAAGTCATACTTCACAGTTCGCGCAGCTCTTAGATAAATTAAACGTGGAACAGAAAAAAGCTTATGAGAAAGCAAATGAGACATTAACAGAAGTCAAAAAGAACATTTTAAAACTAGATGAAGACATTCAATTTATTTTAAACCGTATCAAGACTGCGCAAGCGGCAGAAATAAAAGTTGTCAAAGAAGCGTTCCCAGGGACGGTTATTCAAATTGGCAAGCTGACAACAGAGCTTACCAAAAGTGCCAATGGTGTATTTAAAGTTGAGGATGGCATTCTGAATGTTTAATAAGGTACCTTAAAAAAATTGTAGTTCCTTCTGTTGATTGGTATAGATTCTAAATGACATACAAATTAACGCCTAATAGCAAACAAAAATGGTACTGGAATTAACAGTGCCATTTTTTTATCAGGCGATAAGCTTGTTAACTCGTTTTAAAATACATTGTTAAGCAAACGAGTCATCAGACAGAGGTAAACTGTTTCTTTCTGTTCGAACGCATGCGTTGTAAAGGGCGTGATGTGAAACATCGCTGCTAAATAGTCTTAGACCTCCCAGAGCGAAGATGTGTTCCTTCTCGCTACGATTCTCTTGCAAAACACAACTGTTTCAAACGGAAATCAAAGTATTTAGTACCGATATCATTCCAGATAAGAGGGGTGTCTAATTAAAACTGCGAAGATTATGCTTTCTGTAGTTAATAGATTCTCGTTGGGATTTTTTCACTAGGAAAGCAATTAGCTTCAAGTCCAGGCACTAAATCTGGAAATAGTCAACCGATTTTATTGTAGTATCACGTCTAATAACGCAATTCTTCCTTATGGTAATTCTGTGGGTTCGTATTCTTTTTATATACATTGAATTAGCAACAATGCAATCATTATTAGCATATTGGGCAGGGGACATGAATGAATTGATTCGAAATATACGATATACTAAAGAAAAAGCTTCCAGTGGAGTTGTATGAAATGGCGATGCAAGATATACGCAAATTTGCTCATGAACTGTTAAAAGAACTAGGTGATGACGCAATTTTAGGAGTTATTCGAAATATACGCGCTATAAATGATAAACGAAATCAGATGTCTCCTAGAGATGCTTTTATTGCTGAATCCCCATCTGAAGATGACTTAAGAGCGATTCAGAAAGCTAACAAAGAATTTCAAAATGGCGAGCTCTTAACTCATGAAGCTATTTTTGGTAAAGAAGTTTATGTATAGATTTTTCTATTCAAAACAATCGACCAAATATATATAGAAACAAGATCAAATAACTAAAAAACGTATAGAGGAAGCACTGCTTACTTTAGCTGAAAATCCCTTTCATAAAGGGGGTTTAGATATTAAGTCGCTGAAAGGTATAGACGGTGCTTTTCGTTTACGTGCGGGAGATTTCAGAATAGTTCATGAGCTTAAAGAGGAAGAATTGATTATCCTTTTAATTAGCGTGGGTAGTCGGGGGGCGTATATAAATAAAAAAATGCAACAGAGCCTGAAGGAAATCTTTTTTTATGAAAATAGAATTGCCTTCAGTAGCACGCTGTTTTTTTAATGAAAATAATTATGGTCACCAATGGCATGATTAAGATGCATTAATTGCACAGCCTTATATCAGATACTGGACCAGATGTAGGAGAGAAACCTATCCTGCATTCATCCGTATATAAATCAGGAAATCAAAAATCAAGCAAAGGTAATAGGATTATCGTGATATTTAACACTGAATTTTAATAAAAAGGAGTTTGAAATATTGAATAACAATCGATTTTAAATTTTTGAAAAGCGTAGATTATTTGAAGTAACAGCCCAATTAAGGAGTCAGGATGTGTTCATAGTATAGCAGTGTTCCAGAATCGGGCCGTTTTCTTCAGGATTTATGATTGTTAATTAGTAGATGTATTCATTAAAAGATCGTTGGGGGGGGATTTGTATTGAAAAAGTTATGTCTTATTTTGATTGCCTTAGGTATATTTTCGTTAGTTGGGTGTAGTGAAGAGTCGGTAGGAGAAAAGGATAAGGATTTAATTGTAAAGGATGAAGCAGAGCTTGAGGTAGATGCTGCTGAAATAGATTTGCAAGCAGAAGTCGAATATCTAGACGAACGAAATCAATATTTATTGACGACGATTAACAATTTGACGGATAACTTGTCAGATGAAGAAAAGTTGCAATTCTCTAAAAATCAGATTATATATGAGTTAAGCATTAATGGAGAACCTATTCCTGAAAATGGACAAATAATTGTCGAAGAAGGAATGGTTGAAATTTTATTATCTGAGTTGAGATTAGGATATGATTTCTTACCAGAGGATTGGTTAGAAAAGGGGATTATTAGTGGGAAGAATTATATTAATCATTTGTTAAACATCGATACTTTGAATTGGACGCTAATTGGAAGTGATGGCACTGTTAATACATCAAGGGGTTATCAATCAGCAAATATAAATTCTGGTCAGCAGGTTACTTTTGAGATTACCGACGAACTAAGAGAACGATTAAGAATTGACACGAATTTAATACAAATTAAAATGAAGTGATTTCAGTTATTGGGTGCGTTAAATGAATAAGGATCATATTACGATTGTCCCATTTAAAGAAATAAGGAATTATTATTTTTTTATAGAACTTATTACTTTTACTGTAAGGAGGACGGAAATGAGACAAATAATTGCTCTTGGCGGTGGAGGGTTTTCAATGGAACCAGATAATCCGTTGTTAGATTTGTATATATTAGAACAAGCAAATAAAGTGAAACCAGAAATTTGCTTTATTCCCACTGCAAGTGGAGATTCGGATAATTATATATCAAAATATTATAACTTTTTTAATCTACAAGCTTGTAATCCAACCCATTTATCTTTATTTAAAAATCCGACAAGGGAACTTGAGCGATTTATTTTAGAAAAGGACATTCTTTATGTTGGCGGAGGAAACACTAAAAACCTTCTAGCTTTGTGGAGAGAATGGGGTTTAGACGGAATTTTAAGAAAGGCGTGGGATCAAGGCGTTATTTTAGCCGGATTGAGTGCAGGATCCATTTGTTGGTTTGAAGAAGGAATTACTGACTCGTATGGAGATGAACTTGAAACGATAGAATGCTTGGGATTTTTAAAGGGGAGTAATTGTCCGCATTACGATGGAGAACTAGAAAGAAGACCTGCATATCACAAACTTATTGAATCGAAAAAAATACAATCAGGCGTTGCGACAGATGATGGGGTTGCTATCCATTACAAAGAACAAGGAATTAGTAAAATAGTGAGCTCAAGGCCTAACGCTAAAGCATATAGCGTTTCTTTCGAAAATGAGATTGTAGAGAAAGAGCTTCAAACAGAGTTTTTAGGGTCATTGATTTAGTCGGCCAAATTGTGTAGGAGGAGGTACAGAAGTTGAGTGGAAACAAAATAAAAATAACTGCGTTAATAATAAGTATTTCTTTCATACTATCAATAACATTTTTTACCCACATCAAAATTAACGCTAATCAAAAAGCAACCGAGGTTGAAATGGCTGAGTGTTTCGATAAGGAGGCAGGTATAAGCGTGGTAGTAGAGAGAAAATTCCTGACTTCCAAAACAACTGTTTCTTGTGATGATAATTAATTATTATTATCTCGTTATACCCTGCTAAGTTTATATTTGGCAGCATTGTTCTTAAAGTATATGATGAGTTAGATAATCATGAATTGTTAGTATTGTTATACAATATTGTGCTAGAATCCGGGACGATGCTTAATAAGCGATTGCGCCTATATCGCAATCATGCCAAATAATGACATTGGAGATAAATTTAGTACCAAGGGGGATTAACATTGGAGTACTTTAAATATCTGAGACAATACGTTGGGCATAGACCAATCATTTTACCTGGTGCTACCGTTATCATGATAAATGAAAATGATGAAGTGTTATTGCAAAATAGACGTGACGGATATTGGGGGTTGCCAGGTGGTTTAATGGATCTAGGTGAAAGTTTTGAAGAAGTTGCAAAAAGAGAGGTTTTTGAAGAAACAGGACTAGTGGTTGAAAACCTTAAATTACTCAATGTATACTCTGGTTCTGAATATTATTTACAAGTTCCAAACGGTGACGAATTATATTCGGCAACGGCCGTTTATTATACTAAAGATATAAGTGGAGATATGAAGATTGATTATAGTGAGTCAAAGGAAATGCAGTATTGTCCGTTGGATCAGTTACCCCGTAACTTAAATGATAAGGATAAAAAATCTATTGAGTACTATATACAAATTGCAAGTAAGTAAAAATTGATTGTACCAGAATTGGGAGCGATTGTGTCACAAGTATTTTATGCGGACACCTAGTTAATCGGAGTGAAAGCTGGCGACTGGGAGGATTAGTAAGACAGGTGAAACAACCAACGGGAGCAAGAGACGTAACGAAGAACGTCTTTTGCGAGTGAAGCGCAGCGAAAAGGAGCACATCTTTGCACTAGCGAAAGGGTTGGTCCACCGCATACCCTCCAGAACGTGTCTGGCTACAACGCAGATTAACGAGTTTAAGCCTATTCCAGATTCGGGTGCTATTCCTTAACGAGGATTAGACTTTTTAAGATGGACGGTTGACACCCCCTTAGATAATTAAGGTTAAGAATACAGCTTCCTACGGCAACATTTGAATGATTCATATCCTGTGGGCCTGTGTTTACATGGTGCCATACGATGCAATGAACGTGTTATGCCAATTCGGCATGTTTCTGGCAGCAATGTGGATAGCTATTTAGCGATGATTGCTCTATTCATCAACAGAAAAAAGTAATCACCCTCCGCAAATGTCCAAGTATGCAGGGGAGTTACTTTTTGTGACACTCTTTAATTACTGGCCAACCGCACTTCATACAGATGTCAGTTGCATTGACTGGGTGTTGATGCACCTAGTCTTTTTAGTAAAGGTTTAATTTATCATAATTATAATAAAATACACTTGGTTAAAAGTACTATTTAAGAACGGCATACGCCCATACTGTTTTAATAAAAGATTTCCCGTTATTCGGCTCAATTTGGAATAAGGATTGTCCCGATAGAGTGCCAAATTGTAAAAGAAAAGATAGGAGATTTTTTTTGGATAAGGTAGAAGTAATAAATTCGATC
>JARIDM010000007.1 GCA_029263945.1 Sporosarcina sp. | reverse complement strand
GTGCTCATTATAACAGTCTATTGAATCTGGATATATGGGACTCTTTTTTGATAGAAGAAATTGCACCGACTGCTCAATGCAAGTTCCCATCGCTTTATGAAGATGCTCATAGGCGATAGCCCTTAACTGCTGGATGCCTGGGAACTCTCTGCCAGGTTCGAGCATGTCTGCAATATAAATAATTTTTTCTAAGTCGGACATACCTGCCCTGCCTGTCGTATGATAACGAATGGCATTTAGGATATCCTCATCTACAACACCGAACTCTTTGTTTGCGATAATTGCACCGACAGGACCATGCCATAACTCATGATGGAACGAAAACAAGCGCGTATCTATGTTTGCTGCTTCCATAATTGCACGCAGCTCCTGCTTATCCATAAACTTTGCAATATCATGAAAAAGGGCCGCTTGCTGTGCAGACTTTACAGATACCCCGTATAAAGAAGCCAATTTTTCTGCAAGCACTGTTACACGGAGCACATGCTCATACCGCGCTGTCGGCATTCTTTTCACGAGTTCACTTTTCAACTCACTTGCTTCCATATAACCCCGCCTCACGAATATAGGATTCAACGGTAGAAGGAATCAGTAGCGCTACAGTCCCACCTTCTTGAAACCGTTGACGAATAAGTGTTGAAGACAAGTCAATTTCAGGAATCTCAATCATTGTCACTGGATAGTTCGATTTACTTTCTGACCCTGGACGTCCTACGCCAATAAATGTAACCATTTCAACAAGTTCTTCAATCCGGTACCACGTATGAAGCGTGTCAATCATGTCGCCGCCAATGATAAAATAAAACTTCGTCTCGGGTTCTGCAGCCACTAATCCAACAATTGTATCATACGTATAAGACACGCCACCGCGGTCTACTTCAAAAGAAGACGCCTTAATGCCTTCTATATCTGCCGTAGCACAGGTAACCATTTCTAAGCGTTGCTGTCCAGTTACACCTACAGATGCCTCTTTATGCGGCGGTGAAGACGTAGGGATTAACCTTACTTCGTCAAGATCACATGCATGACGTACTTCATTGGCAATGATTAAGTGTCCTATATGAGGAGGATTAAAAGTGCCTCCAAGTATCCCAACTTTTTTCATTTGAGACTCCTTTTAAGGCAGCTCAATCTGTTTATTCTCTACGGATTCTTTATAAAGAACTATTACTTTGCCAATCGTTTGAACAACATGCATATTTTCACGCGCTGCAAGTACCGCTGCGATTTCTTTTTTATCTTCCCCACAGTTTTGTAAAATCGTTACTTTAATTAACTCTTTTGCTTCAAGTGCTTCTTCAATTAGCTCGATTACGGATTCTGTTAAACCATTTTTCCCAATTTGAACTAATGGTTGTAGATGATGTGCTTTACTGCGTAGAAAGCTTTTTTGTTTACCTGTTAACATATGGAACCTCCAAGTTTTTCTGTAATTTTTCTAATCATTGCTTCAGTATCTGGTTTAATCCCCGTCCACGTTTCAAATGCAAGTGCACCTTGATGAACGAACATGCCGACCCCGTTCATTGTGGAAGCACCTTTTGTTTTTGCTTCACGTAGCAACTGTGTTTCCAGTGGATTATAAATAATCTCAGCAACAATTGTATTCTTTTTAATATTTTCAGGATTTACTGGCAATCCTGCTTGCGCAAAATTCATGCCGACAGAAGTTGTTTGGACAATCAGCCCGAAAGAAGCCATTTCTGTTTCAGCATCCAGAAGGGATAAAGTAGATGCATTCGGAATCGCTTCCGCCAATACGTTCGCCTTTTCAATTGTTCTATTCGTAAAAGTAATAGGTCCATAATCCGCATTATGCAAAGCGTAACTAATCCCACGAGCTGCACCACCTGCACCAATGACCAATACTTCTTTACCTTTGGCTTGCTCGCCGTACGCTTCTTCAAGTGACTGGACAAAGCCTTGGCCATCCGTATTTGATCCGCGGAGTGAACCATCCTTCAGAACTTCGACAGTATTGACGGCATTCATAGCTTCTGCTGAAGCGTCAATTTCATCTAGAAAAGGAATAATCGCACTTTTATGTGGGACCGTTACATTCCACCCACTACAACCGAGCGCACGTAGACTCGCCACGGCTTGACTTAGACTTTCCTTTGTCACCTGAATCGGAATATAAGTGGCCTGTAGGTCATGTTCAGTAAACCAACCGTCATGCATCGTCGGAGACATGGATTGGTGAATCGGATCACCAATTACTGCATACCATTTTTTCATTCGATTCAGCTCCTTATTAGATAAGTGAAGGGCGAAGGATTACATTTACTCCGCGCGGTGCATGCACAGCAACGACCCCTGGGTTTTGCACCGTAATCCAACCAAGTCCTGAAATGACGATATCTGTCTTTTCTCTTTTTATCGAAAACTCATGACGAATGAGTTCCGGCATTGTCTTCATCGACTTCTCAGATGGGGGCGATAACATGCCTCCTTTATGCTTTTCGTACAATGCATCTGCGTTTTCAAGTTTAGTACGATGAATTTCCAAGTTATTCGACACGTAAACCATAAAAGATGAACGTTCTCCAGAGATGAAATCGAATCTTGCAAGCCCACCTATATATAGCGTTTGTTCAGCATTCAATTGAAACACTTTCGTTTTCAACTCTTTTTTAGGTGTAATGGCTTTTAAGTCTGCCTCATCTAAATGATGTGCAATTTGATGGTCGTTAATAATGCCTGGGGTATCATAAAGTGCTTGATCATCATCCATTGGAATTTCTACCATATCTAATGTCGTCCCTGGGAAATGAGATGTGGTAATCACTTCACCAATCCCCGTTTGTCCTTTAATAATTTGGTTGATAAAAGTTGATTTACCTGTATTTGTACAACCGACAACATACACATCTTTTCCGCGACGAATCGTATCTATCGCCGTTAAAGCTTCTTCCATACCTTGCCCTTTAAAAGCAGATACAAGAAGGACGTCTACAGGTTTTAAACCTAGTTTAGAGGCTTCTCGCTTCATCCAATTGACCACTTTGTTTGGGTTAATGGACCGCGGAAGAAGGTCTGCCTTATTTCCAATTAACAGAATGTCTTTTTGACCTACAAACCGATGCAGCCCAGATATCCAACTGCCATTAAAATCAAAGATATCGACAATCTTAACAATCATTCCTTCTTTGCTGCCAATCTCATTTAAAATCGCTAAAAAATCATCACTTGTTAAGGAGACTGGTTGTAACTCATTATAGTTACGGAGTCGAAAACAACGACGACAAACTACTTCCTCATTAGATAATGAAGACGACGGTGTATAACCTTCTTTTTTTGGATCTTCAGTTTGAATGGTAATGCCGCATCCAATACATTTGATATCGTCCATATTTATTCCTCCCATGTAATCAGACCACGACGTTTGAGACGCGCCATTATTTTCGCTTCTAACTTTCTGTTGAAGCTCGTTATTTTAGCATCTGATGTTGCGACTGGAATAACGAGAATTGTATGCAATCCCATTCGATTTCCACCGAAAATATCTGTCAACAACTGATCTCCGATAACGACTGTTTCTTCCTTACGCGTACCCATCAACTTTAACGCACGACGAAATGCGTTTCCTAAAGGTTTATTGGCTTTTGCAATAAACGGAATTTGGATGGGTTCAGAAAAGGCACGCACACGAAGTTTATTATTATTGGACACAATTGTTACATGAATTCCAGCCTCTTGCATACCACTTAACCAGTCAATAATCTCTGGTGGTGCGATTAGACAATCCCAAGCAACGAGGGTGTTATCCAAATCTGTGATAACACCTCTGATGCCGCGCGCTTTTAAATCTTCTGGCTTTATTTGAAAGATGTCTTTGAAAAACTCATCTGGTAAAAACTTTTTAAGCATTTGATTCACTCCTTGATACTCAAAGTATTATAACATAACACGTACTTTTACACGTATTGTTTCTATCTCAAAATGTGGACATCTTATGAGCGCCTGTCCGACGTAAAAATCGAAAATCACTACTCATTAGCTACTACACGACTGCATATGCTGACATACAACGACAGAGGAGGTGGCCCAATGAGCGGATTAGTCATGTCGATTGTTCAGCTATGGCTTGAAATCCCTGCAGTCATTGGCTATATAAGGGGGCAGGCATTCAAACGTCCCCTTTCTAAAGATGAGGAAGCCGCGTGCCTTGCCCGACTTGCAGCTGGTGACGAAGACGCCCGTGATGAACTCATTGAGCGTAATATGCGACTCGTCGCCCACATCGTAAAAAAATTCCATCCAAAACACGAATTCCTAGATGATTATATTTCCATCGGAACCATTGGACTGATGAAAGCGATCAACACGTATACAACAGACCGAAAAACAAAGCTTGCAACCTATGCGGCTCGCTGTATTGAAAATGAGATTCTCATGTATCTTCGCACACAGAAAAAAGTTCAAAAGGATGTCTCCTTATTCGAACCAATTGGAGGTGAAAATGACGGCCAATCACTGGAAATAGCTGATTTACTGCAAACCAATGACGAAGCACCCATTGCAACGGTTGAACAAAACGAACAAAAAGATAGACTTTACAAACACCTCGGTAAACTGAGCACAAGGGAACTTGAAATCATACAAAGACGTTATGGTTTGCTCGATGATAAGCCGATGACTCAAAAAGCCATTGCGGAACAACTTAATATTTCTAGAAGTTATGTATCTAGAATCGAAAAACGCGCCATCGTAAAGCTCTATCAGCTTTTTAAACACGAATATAATGACTAGCCTATTTTCGTTTAAAAGTGAAGAGGCGCTTCCCTATTCGGGGTACTCCCGAATGGAAACGCCTCTTTCTCATTTATTAATCTGTACCGACATCACGCAAAATCACGATTGACGACACAACTGCTACAGTAAATACGCCTGCCATTAGGATAAACATTGTTACATCCATGACAATTCCCCTCCTAAAGCGACTATAATTTTAACCAATACCTATTTATATATATCTATCTTACCATGAAATGTTTAAAGTTTCGAGATGACACGCAAAACTATTTCTGTTGAATGACGAGCTGCAATTGGTAAAAACGCATCGAAACTTATAGATGCTTCTTTACCCGCTATATCAGATAGCGCTCGAATTACAACAAAAGGTGTTTTAAACTGATGACATACTTGTGCCACTGCAGCTGCTTCCATTTCTGCTGCAATCATCGTTGGAAAGAGCGTCTTCACATGTGCAACATACGTTGGATCACTCATAAAAGTGTCACTGGATGAAATCAGCCCAGTTGCATATGGATGCTGACCAATTTCTTGTACGGCTTCTACCGCATGCCCAACGAGCGCAGGGTCCGCTTTAAAAGCAGCTGGCAAACTTGGCACTTGCCCGTGTTCATAGCCAAAGATTGTGACATCTACATCGTGATGGCGAACTTCTTCCGAAATGACGACAGTTCCAACTTCTAACGTTTCTAAAAAACCGCCTGCAGACCCTGTATTTAACACAACCGTCGGCGAAAACTTTTCAAGCAGTAAAGTTGTCGCGATTGCTGCATTTACTTTTCCAATTCCACTCTTCACAAGAACAACATCTCGTCCTTCAATTGTCCCTTCGATAAATTCACAATTTGCCATCACAGTTGTTTTGGCTGATTTAATTTCTTTTCTTAATAACTCAACTTCTTCTTCCATTGCACCAATGACTGCAATTTTCAAAAGATCTCCTCCACGCTTTACACTTGTATTTTAGTAATCAAAGTTTAATGTTTTTAATACATCTAGTCTTTCAGGCTTCCAACCTTCGCCGTCTACCCACTCCAAGTACACTCTATACTTCTCCACTTTGTCCATTGAAGAAACAATCCCAACAGACTTCTGAGGACTTCCCCCATTTTGTATTCGCCACGTAATCATGTTATCCGCAGACAATCCTGTTGCATAAGCAATTGCTTGTTCTTTTTCTACCCAGTCTACAGACTTTTTATCATAGACAGATACATGTTCGCCAGTCTGCTCGGTTGCAATTGGTTCCCAAGAGGGATTAATAATTGACTGTTCGATAAGCTTATCGTCTGAATACAAATATGTAACAATTCCAGATGCATCATCTTTTTCAACTTCTGCATCGTCTTCTTCCAACACGTCTATACCTTCTAATAAAGATTCTTCCTCAGTTAAACCTTCCGAGTCCTCAAGTTCTTCTTCGTCTTCAGCGATATCGGGTGTTTCTTTTTGGGTTTCTTTAGGAACTGTTAACGCTTCGTTAACTTCTTCTTTCTCGCCACCTGAAAAAATGAGTGTCGTCACAATGACAATTGCGAGTAGAACAATACCAATTAAAACATTCAAGATTTTGTCTGAACGTTTACGTCCCTTTCTTCTATTTAACCTTGATAATTTTTCTTCTGAATTAGACATAGTAACTTCAACTCCAGACCTGATTTAATGGGTTCATATATATTTATTAGACGTATTGAGTGCGTATTTGTTTCATCACGCTAAAAAAATCCGCCCTCAAGTAAATGAAGGCGGTTTCAAGACGATTACTTTATATTAAGAATCGTAACCGACATTTCTCCACCAGGCGTATTAATCTTTACTTCTTCGCCTTTCGAACGTCCGATTAGACCTTTCGCTATTGGTGAATCATTGGAGATTAACCCTTCAAGTGGGTTCGCTTCAGCAGAACCAACGATTGTATAAGTTTCTTCGTCACCATCAGGTATTTCTTTAAAAGTAACTGTGTTACCCAATTGCACCTCGTCTGAGTTAAATTCAGATTCATTAATGATAACTGCGTTGCGAATCATTCCCTCAATTGAAGAAATTCTTCCTTCCACGAAAGACTGATCTTCTTTCGCCGCATCATACTCGGAGTTCTCAGACAGATCTCCAAAGTCACGTGCAATTTTTATACGTTCGACAACTTCTTTCCGCTTCACCATTTTCAGGTATTCAAGTTCTTCTTCTAATTTAACTTTTCCAGCGGCAGTCATCGGAAACTTCTTTTCCGTAATCATTCCCATCACTCCTCATAAGACTATTCATGAAAATACTATGCCGCTTTATTTTTTATTATGCGGCATAGTGGATCGTTACTATTATTTTATGTCATCATCATAGTATAGTTCCGTACCATTTTCAAGAATTGTTTTTATTTTTGTAACCATCAAATCTATCGCAACCTTATTGTGACCACCTTCTGGCACAATAATGTCTGCATATTTTTTTGTCGGTTCTATGAATTGATTGTGCATTGGACGCACAACAGACATGTACTGATCGACAACTGAATCGATTGTACGACCTCGTTCTTTAATGTCACGCATGATACGACGAATGATACGTAAATCTGCATCTGTATCAACAAATAATTTAATATCCATTAAACTTCGTAGCTCCACGTCTTCCAGAACAAGAATTCCTTCAACGATAATCACATCTTTCGGTTCAATCATAACCGTTGTATTTGAGCGTGTATGATTCGCATAGTCATAAATTGGCTTTTCAATTGACTTTGACTGAAGCAACATTTTGAGATGCGCTATGAGTAAGTCAGTATCAAAAGCTAATGGATGATCGTAATTCGTCTCTAGTCGTTCTTCATAAACAAGATGAGATTGATCTTTATAGTAAAAATCTTGACCGATAACGACAACAGAATTATCTTTAAACACATCGTATATTGAATTTGTCACGCTCGTCTTACCAGAACCGGAACCACCTGCGATTCCGATAACGAGTGGTTTATGCTTACCCATTTTTGACTCCCTTTCGGTTGCAAAGGTTCTTCACTTTTACAAACGGCAATTCTACTATTATTCTTTTTTAATTGCAATTAAAAGCCCATCCCCAACAGGAAGAAGCGTTGCGTTATAGTCTTCATGCGGCATGATCCAAGCCATAAAACTACGTAAATTTCGAATCATTGTACGCTTTCGTCTTGGAAGTTCTTGATCTTCCTGCAAAACCATACCATGCATGAACATATTGTCGCAATAAATAACGCCTCCCGGCTTAATAAGAGGCGAATACTTCTCAAAAAAACGTTGGTATTGGCCTTTTGCTGCATCAATAAAAAGCGCATCATAAGGGCCTTCCAAGTTTTCTTCAATCGACAACTCTAACGCGTCTGCCTGTATAATTTGAATTTGAGAAGAAACGTCTGATGCTTCAATATATTCAATTGCTTTTTCATAACGGCCTGTGTTTCGTTCAATCGTAGTAATCTCTATTTCAGGAAATGCTTCTGCAATTCTAATAGAAGAATAGCCAATCGCACTGCCAATTTCAAGGAATCTCTTTGGATTTTGGAGAGAGAGTATACCGATAAAAGTATCAATTGCCCTACTCCCCATAATCGGTACATGGTTTTCCCTTGCATAATCCTCCATATTTTGAATGAAGGCAGACTTTTCTTGTAAATGTGCTTCTATATATGAATCGTAATTATGAATTGTAAACAACTCCTCAACCAATTTCATAATAGGGTTTTATTGCTCGAACGCCACAACATATAGTTAAGTTAAACGCTCTTAAACTATACGATGCGTCGCTGTAGCAAAATTAGGTCATTATGAAATTGACTCTCCTAAATAAACAAAACCTTTTAATCTATATATTTATCCCGGTTTGACAGATGCTCTTCATACGTCTCAGCAAAATGGTTGACTCCGTCTTTTCCAGCCAGGAAATAAATATACTTCGTATTAGATGGATCCACAACTGCGTCTATTGACGACTTTCCGGGTCCTGCAATTGGACCTGGTGGCAATCCTTTATATTTATAGGTATTATACGGATCGTCGATTTCAAGGTCTTTATATAACGTCCGATCTAAATGTTCACCGTGCGCATAAGCGACTGTCGGATCTGTTTGAAGTGGCATGTCTACGTTAAGTCGGTTATAAAAGACACTTGCAATTGTTTCTCTATCTGACTGAACCGTAGCCTCTTTCTCCAATAGGGAAGCAAATGTTAAAAGCCAGTGGGGCGATTTTTCATTCTCTTCTAAATACTCGAAGTAAGGCGTAACATTTGTAGACATTGCTTGAAGCATTTCATCGATAATCTCTTGTACAGAAGGAGATTCTTCATAAAATGCATAGGTTGCTGGAAACAGATAACCTTCTAACGGAAATTTAACCGCTTCATTTTTAATTTCCTCTGTTATTAAGAGCGGATACTTTTCGATGAACTTATCTACATTTTCAGGATTATTTATATAAGCAAGAAAATCCTTACTTTGAATATTCGTTTTCTTTTCAACAACATCTGCGATTTGTTCGAGTGTTAGCCCTTCTGGAATTGCCAACGTAAATACAGGTTCGCGGTACACTTTACCCGTTTTCAAACTTTGAATCAATTCATCAGGGGTCATTGATTTTGATAGCTCATATGTACCAGCTTGAAAGCTAGATTCATTATTAAACTTCGCATAATACTTAAATAATCGTGCATTTTTAATGATTCCCTCTTCTTCTAGCTTCTTTGAAATAAAGCTTAAACCTGAACCTATTGGGATTTCAACTTCAACAATCTCTTCAGAATCTGGATCATAAGCGTGAATGCCACTTTGAACAAACTTATAAGCGACTAACCCACCAATTCCACCAATGAGTAGTACAAAAAGTGTAATTGCAAGAACAATTCTTCGCACAATTTTCACTTCCTTCTTTTTTTCACGCATTCGTTCGAACATAATTTCTTTTTTCGAACCATTCTCCATGCGTAATCCCCCACTTTCATTCAGAAAAACCGTATATAAGTAACCTACATTCAAATTTCATTAAACAACGAAAAGACGGAACGGTTTCGCACCGTCCCGTTCATGTGCTTATTAAAATTATGCTTCGTCTTCTTCATTTTCTTCTTGCTCATCTAAGAATGTATTCAACGTTTCTTCAATCATTTCCCACTCTTTGTCGTCATCGATTGGTAATAATTCTCCATCTTCTTCTCCGTCAGCAGCTGGGACAAATGAAGATGCGTGAATTTCAATTTCTTCCGTATCATCATCGTCTTTTCCTAGCACGTGGTATAGCACATACGATTTTCCATAATCTACTGATTCGAATGTTAAAATTACCTCACATACGTGTTCATTGCCTTGCTCATCAACGATTGTCATTGTATCTTGTCCATGTTCCATTCGTTTCACCTCATCTGTTTTTTCGATCTAGATAGCCTTGCAATATCATAATTGCAGCTATTTTATCAATCACTTTTTTTCTTTTCTTCCTGCTTACATCTGCCTCGAGTAACGTGCGCTCTGCTGCCATGGTTGTCAATCTTTCATCCCACAACGTTACTGGAAGATTGAATGTCTCTGTTAGCAGTGATGCATATTCTTCCGACGCTTCGCCTCTAGGTCCTACAGAATTATTCATATTTTTAGGATAACCAACAACGAATTCGTTCACTTGGTACTCTGCGATCAATTCTCGAATTCGTTCTACGCCATAATACCCAACTGATTCATCTATAGAAATTGTTTCAATTCCTTGGGCTGTCCATCCAAGGGCATCGCTTATCGCAATCCCTACTGTTTTAGATCCGACATCCAACCCCATTGTTCTCACTTTAAATTCCCTCCGTTTTCACGGATATAAAACTTAACGAGTTCTTCAATAATTTCATCTCGTTCAAGTTTACGAATCAGGTTACGTGCATCCTCATGACGCGGTATATATGCAGGATCACCCGATAGAAGATAGCCGACAATCTGGTTAATCGGATTGTAGCCTTTTTCATCTAGCGCTTTGTGAACGTGCACCATCACCTGTTTCACTTCTTGCTCGACCGATTCTTCAGGAAAATTAAATTTCATCGTTTTGTCGAATGAATCCATGACCGACACCCCGCTTTCAGTTTTTCTGTACTAGGTAACGGTAACTATCTATATATCGTAACCGATTAGCTAGTTCAGTTAAACACCTTTGACATAATCATACACCGATTGGATTGCTTCATCAAGCTTAGACATATCTTTTGCTCCAGCCATTGCCATATCTGGGCGTCCGCCGCCTTTTCCATCGCATTGTGCTGCTACATAGTTAACGATTTTACCTGCATGAAAGTTCCCAGGTTGTAAATCGTCTGTGACACCTGCGACTAACATCACTTTTCCATCTACAGCTGTCCCAAGTACAATCACGCCTTTGGAGAGCTTTTGTTTAATCTCATCCATCATTTGTCTTAACGCATTGTTGTCTTTAACTTCAACGCGTGCAGATACGACTGTTACATCATTGACTTGTTTGGCATTTTCAAAAACTTCTTCTAGTTGCGTATTGCCAAGTCTTGAAGATAATGATTCATTTTCTCTTTCTAAACTTTTCATGTCCGTGAGTAATGCACTAACTTTTGAGACAAGATCGCTCGGTTTTGCTTTCACAAGCGCAGCGGTTTGCTTAAGAATTTCTTCTTCATTTTTAAATAATAGATAGGCTTGTTGACCTGTTAGTGCTTCGATACGTCTTGTTCCAGCGCCAATTCCACTCTCAGAAACTAGCTTAAACATGCCAATTTTCGCTGTTGATTCAACATGACACCCACCGCATAATTCAAGTGAATAGTCTGCAACCGATACAACACGTACAATATCGCCGTACTTTTCACCAAACAGTGCCATTGCGCCAAGTTTCTTCGCTTCTGCAATCGGCCTTTCTGTAATCTCAACTGTTAGGTCAGCCCATATTTTATCATTTACTTGTTTTTCAATTTCTTCGAGTTCTTCAGCCGTTACTTGACCGAAGTGTGAAAAGTCAAAGCGTAAACGATCAGGACCAACATAAGAACCTGCTTGCGCCACATGTTCACCCAATACATCTTTTAACGCTTTGTGAAGAAGATGTGTTGCCGTGTGATTTTTGATTGTTAATTCTCTCGTTGCTTTTTGAACAGTTGCAATGACTGTCGCATCTTTTGTAATTTCACCCGTAAGGATTACAGCTGTATGCAGGTTTTGTCCATTCGGTGCTTTTTGAACAGACTTCACATCCGCAACGAACCCATCGGACTGGATTGTCCCAATATCTGCAACCTGCCCACCACTTTGTGCATAAAACGGTGTGACATTTAACATGAATTGAATCTCTGCGCCTTCAGATGCACGTTCAACAGGGAATCCGTCTTGCAATAAAGCAACAATTGTTGACTGGGTGGTTAAATCATCGTACCCAACAAATGTGCTTTTTTCATGAATATCCCCTAGGACACCTGACTGCACTTTCATGGAAGCTGTATCTTGTCGTGCAGCACGTGCACGTTCTCGTTGGCTTTCCATTTCCTGTGTAAATCCTTCTTTATCAACTGAAATTCCCGCTTCTTCCGCAAGTTCTTCAGTTAATTCAAATGGGAATCCATACGTGTCGTAAAGTTGGAACGCAGTCGCTCCACTTACTATAGGTGTTTCTGTATGCTTCACTTTATTTATAACAGTTGTTAAAATCGTTAGTCCATCATTTAACGTTTCATGGAAACGTTCTTCTTCATTATGAATCACTTTCATA
The DNA here is from genome assembly GCA_029263945.1 of Sporosarcina sp. GTDB lineage: Bacteria > Bacillota > Bacilli > Bacillales_A > Planococcaceae > Sporosarcina. The sequence continues at coordinate 3,182 of JARIDM010000007.1, read as the reverse complement.
ATGAAGTCTTTCTTTTCGTCAACTTCAGGATAGAAGTCTTTCATGATTTCTCCTGTAATTGGGACAAGTTCATACATAAACGAACGTTTTATACCAAGTTTCATCGCAAAACGAACTGCTCTTCTTAACAATCTACGCAGCACATAGCCACGTCCTTCGTTTGAAGGCAACGCACCGTCTCCGATCGCAAACGAAACAGTTCGAATATGGTCAGCAATTACTTTAAAGGCCATATCTTGTGCTTCATCTTCACCATATTTTTTCTCTGCGATTTTTTCAACAGCTTCAATTATCGGCATAAATAAATCTGTATCATAGTTCGTTGGCACGTCTTGAATGACTGAAGCCATTCGTTCTAGGCCTAGCCCAGTGTCAATATTTTTATTTGGTAGCGGTGTGTACGTATGATCTGGATTATGATTGAATTCAGAGAACACAAGATTCCAAATTTCTAGGTATCGTTCATTTTCTCCGCCAGGATAAAGCTCTGGGTCTGTGAAGTCATCACCATACTGAGGTCCTCGATCAAAGAAAATTTCAGAGTTCGGGCCACTTGGACCTTCCCCTATATCCCAGAAGTTTCCTTCTAAACGGATAATACGTTCTTCAGATAGCCCTATTTTATCACGCCAAATACCGTACGCTTCTTCGTCTTCTGGATGAACAGTAATATAAAGTTTCTCTGGGTCAAATCCAATCCAATTTTCGTCAGTTAAAAATTCCCAAGCTCGTACAATCGCTTCTTCTTTGAAATAATCTCCGATTGAAAAGTTTCCAAGCATTTCAAAAAACGTATGATGACGCGCGGTCTTTCCGACGTTTTCAATGTCATTTGTGCGAATTGACTTTTGTGCGTTCACAATACGAGGATTATCTGGAACGATTCGCCCATCAAAGTACTTCTTCAGTGTCGCTACCCCACTGTTAATCCATAGCAATGACGCATCATCGATTGGAACAAGTGGCGCTGAGGGTTCAATACTATGGCCATTCTGTTTAAAATAATTTAAAAACATACTTCTAATTTCTGATGATGATAATTTTTTCATATTAAATCCTCCTTATTTTTTAAAAGAAGAAACGCACCGCCGCAATTTATTTTAAAAACAAAAAACTCCACCCCTGTACAAGGGGCGAAGTCTTCATCTCGCGGTACCACCCTAATTACCCACCAATTACAGTGGGTATCTTTGGTTGCCTTAACGCGGCGGACGACAGGGATGATCTGCACTCAGGAGTAGCTTTCAATCACACCACAAGAAGGTCCTTTCAGCCTTTGGGACCTCTTTCTGAACAAGTGACGCAATCTACTTTTTCCTTCATCGTGTTCCTTATATTGCATTTAGTATAGAAAAACTTCCGACAACTGTCAATAAACTTCATCCATTAATGTATAAGGGGTAATCCCACTCATCCCAATCATCGGGTCAATGGTAATAAAAGTTTCATTTGTTAACTTATAGTGAATGTCTGCTGCCTCATTCATTTTTTCTTTAGAATTATCTTGAGACACTGATTCATCCGACATCGCTGATCGCGTTTCCTGTGCGTCACGTTCTTCCTCGTGATGATCTGGCGCTTCATCTCTTAACCGTTCTTTAAGCGTCGTCTGTCTGGACAGTTCGTCTGTCCGCGAAATTCCCGCTTTGAATTCCTCAGGCTCTCCGCATAAAATCAAAAACTTTTGTGCGCGTGTAATTCCTGTATAAAGAAGGTTGCGTTTCAACATTTTTCGGTGACTTCGTACAATCGGCATAATAACAGTTGGAAACTCACTGCCTTGTGATTTGTGGATTGAACAACAATAAGAGAGCGTAATTTGTTTTAAATCACTTCGTTCATAAGTCACTTCAATGCCGTCGTAAGAAACAACGAGCAATTCTTTTTTATCAACGGTTTCTTTCGCTTTAATGATTGCGATGACCTCACCCATATCTCCATTAAAGACGTTACTTTCAGGTTGGTTTACCAGTTGGAGTACTTTATCCCCTATTCGGTAAACAACGTCTCCAAAGACTACTTCTTTGCGCTGAGGTCCTGGAGGATTCACAAGTTGCTGAAGCATCTTATTCATATTATCAATACCAGCAGGTCCTCTGTACATCGGTGCAAGTATTTGGATATCTTTAATGCTATGCCCTTTCGATATCGCATTTTTAACAATTTTTTGGACAGCTTCCAGCACTTGATCTGTCCCTGCGGAAATAAAAGAACGATCAGCTGTTTTTCTTAACACATCATCTGTCCACTCAGAGCGTTTAATCATATGGGCCATTTCTATAATCGTCGACCCTGCACTTTGGCGGTAAATCTCTGTTAATTCAACAACTGGAATCACGCCTGACACCAGCATATCTTTTAATACCTGGCCAGGTCCAACAGACGGCAGCTGGTCTTGATCCCCAACAAATAGAATTTGAATATTATCTGGCATCGCCTTCATTAATTGATGGGCAAGCCATGTATCAACCATCGACATCTCATCGATAATGACAAGTTTACCTTCGATTTCACGTTCTGTTTCTTCATCTTTTTCTTGACCCGTAAAGCCAAGTAATCTATGTATCGTCATAGCAGGTAGGCCTGTGGATTCTGACATTCTTTTTGCGGCCCTTCCTGTCGGTGCAGCTAAAATAATCGGGAATGGCTCTTTCTTTTTCGAGTACTCGTTCGGATCTAGCGATAAGCCGTGAAGTTCTGCAAATACCTCAACGAAACCTCGGATCACAGTCGTCTTCCCTGTACCAGGTCCCCCGGTTAAAATCATTGCTGGGGAGTGAAGCGCTTTTTCGATCGCCTGAACTTGTGTTTCTGCGTAGTTCACTTCGAGACGTTCTTCCACGTCACCAATCGCGGAACGAATTTCTGAAACTGGAAATTCTGTTTCTGTTTCATGGTCTGTAATTGTACGGATTTTAGACGCAAAACCAATTTCAGAAAAATACAGCGACGGCGTATATAAACGTTGTTTTTCAGCTGCTAACTTACTATCTTCTACGAGTTCAACAACAGCTTGAGAAATACTCGTAAAAGGGATTTCAACAGGTTGGCTTGTTTCAAGTAGACGTTTAACCTCTGGAAGTGCAACAGCACTTTCTATATAAACGTGACCCTCAGACTGGACGGATTCATTTAACACATGAAGTACAGCTGCTTTTATGCGGGATGGATGATCACCCGTA
>JARIDM010000273.1 GCA_029263945.1 Sporosarcina sp. | reverse complement strand
ATTGCACCACCACAACATATCGTAGGCTTGAAGCATTCCCGAACAATGTGTCACATCGTTGTCGCAGAATAAGTTCATTATGAAATTGGATCGTTTATAAGAAAATAATAATCGCTAATACAGCCGCTAAAACAAGTCTATAAATCGCAAACGGCATTAACTTTACTTTTGAAATCAGTTGGAGGAAGAAACGAATTGAAATGAGTGCAAAGACGAAAGCACTTAAAAACCCAACCAGGTAGAAACCCCAATCGTCCATCGACAAGTACTCCAAGTTCTTCAAAATAGAGACAAGGCTTGCCCCCATCATAATTGGAACAGCCATGATGAATGTAAAATCTGCAGCTGTTCGGTGGTTCATCCCAAAAAGCACGCCCCCTGAAATCGTTGCACCAGACCTTGAAAACCCTGGCCATAGCGATAAACACTGAACCATTCCCACTGTAAATGCCTGTCGATACGTAATCTGATCCAACGAAGTAACACTAGGCTTTTTAGGCCCTAGCTTGTCTGCTGCAATCATCAGGATTGAACCCGCAACGAGCGCATAAATAACGGTTTGTGTCCCAAACAAGTACTTGTCAATCAGGTCCTTAAATGCAAAGCCTAAAATCACAGCGGGCAACATGCCTACAAGCACATGCGCTAAATTGAAGCCCCCATTCTTTTTAGCCCCATCAATTTTATATAAACCGACTAAACTAAAGAGTCGTTTCCAAAATACGACCACAACGGCAAGTATCGAGCCAAGCTGAATAATAATCATAAAGGTGAATTTTGACCTAGCCCCTAAGAATTCCTCAATTTGTAACCACATATCATCTACAATAATAAGGTGTCCTGTTGAAGATACGGGTGCAAATTCAGTCATTCCTTCTACAAACCCTAAAACAAGGGCTTTTATCAATTCAAATAAGTCCATATTCCTTAATAACCTTCTTTCTGCGTATAAGTCCGTAAACAATCGTCGTCTACTTTCTCATTCTACTATACTTTCCTCTTTTTTAAGACCGTTTCAATAGAAAAAGGTTCCTTTTTTTCATAAGGATACATTTCAAATGAAAGTACAGTTACTTTATTATATCTTAAATTGTGGGCAACCTTAGTTATCCACAAGAAATGTGGGTAAGACCACTGTTTTGTGTATAATTTCTGATAATTTACACATATTCACTACTTTTTTGTATAAGCTCCCTGGTTTGGCACTTTTAAAAGAATACCTGAAGATTTATCTACATGTGGACAACTTTTATTAGGTGTTTCCTTAACTTTCATCAAAAAAGAAGCATAGGAAGAGTTCCCCTACACTTCTTTTCATTATAAAATTACTAGGTTCAAGTGACTTTGAAATAACTATCCAACTGATCTCTTAACGCGCGCTTCAAAAACTTTCCGACAGATGTTTTTGGCAATTCATCCATAAACACAATATCTTCTGGCAGCCACCAACTTGCAAACTGCTCCTTTAGTGAATTTTTCAATGCTTCTTTCATCTCGTCATTCGCGGCTTGCCCTTCATGCAGCACGACGCAGGCAAGTGGACGTTCTTGCCATTTTTCGTGTGGAATCGCAATGACCGCCGCCTCGAATACAGCTTCATGCGTCATCAACGCATTCTCAAGATCCACAGATGAAATCCATTCTCCACCGCTTTTTATTAAATCTGCGGTCCGGTCTGTGAGTTTGATATAGCCATCTTCCGTCATCACCGCAATATCCCCAGTATAAAGCCAACCATCCCTAAAGGCATCTGCTGTACGGTCGTCTTTATAATACTCGCTGGCAATCCACGGCCCTTTCACAGTTAACTCGCCCATCGTTTCTCCGTCCCAAGGAACTGCACCATTTTCATTTACGATTTGCACTTCTAACCCAGCAATCGGAATCCCTTGTAGCGCACGAATGTCAATGCGTTCATCCATAGAAACGTCTTCCATTTTAGACGTTAACACAGACAAACTTACAAGTGGCGATGTTTCTGTTAAGCCATAACCAATTATAAAAGGAACCTTGTACTTTTCTTCAAATGCCCTTATTAAGCCTTTTGGTGCCGCAGACCCTCCGCAAACAATTGCCCGTAATGAGGATACATCACGTCGATTGGCCTCTAGTTCTTTTAGGACTGCAAGCCAAATGGTTGGCACCCCTGCAGAGATGGTGACTTCTTCCTTTTCAATTAAATCCAAAATCACTGCTGGATCGAAACCTGGTCCAGCGAGCACTTGCGTTGTACCAAAGAAAACGGAGGCAAACGGAATTCCCCAAGCATTCACATGGAACATCGGCACAAGTGGCATCGCTACATCACGTTCTCGTATACCCATCGCATCGGAGAGTCCGAGTGCGTAACTGTGTAAAACAATTCCACGGTGGGTGTACACGACGCCTTTAGGATTACCTGTTGTTGCAGAGGTATAACACATACCTGCGGGTGTATTTTCATCCAGATCTTCTGGAAACTCAAAAGTATCTGACGCTTCGTCTAATAATGCTTCATAGGCATGTACATTCGGCAGCGACGTTTCAGGTATTTCTTTACTATCTCCCATAATTACGTAGTGCTTAACTGTTTTTAACATCGGTGCAAGCTGTGCAAGATGAGGGAACAAATTATCATCAACAAGTAAAATTTCATCTTCAGCATGATTAATCACGTATGCGATATGTTCGGGTGATAAACGAATATTCACCATATGCAAGACGGCACCCGTACTTGGGACACCAAAATAAGCCTCCAAATGCCGGTGATGGTTCCAAGCAAAAGTGCCCACTTTGGTGCCATGCCTCATTCCTAATTTAGTTAATGCATCTGCTAGTTTACGTGTACGTTTGGCAAATTCACGATAAGGAATCCGGTGAATGACATCCTCGGATGTTCGTGAAATAATAAGTTTTTCAGGAAAATATTGTTCAGCACGTTTTACAAATGATGATAGTAATAATGGCGTTTGCATCATAATCATCTATCCCCTTTTTAGTAGATTAATGTACCAGCGTATTATTATTAGCTCTCTAACTATCATATGCCCTGTCCTCATCTTCTATTCCTTACCCCTTTAAACTCCGTACACTTCTTCCTAGCAACCTCCTTCTAAGGTGAATGGGTACCCATTCATATTTATCCCCACTTGTTTCTACTAGTCTGTTAATCTCCCCCCTCTTAAATTAACAAACTCTTCTAATTATTAAGTTTATATGAAAGCGCTTCCTTCGTCAATCTTTTGCTGAGATGAATTCAGCCTAAAGTCGTAGTCAAAAATCGACACAGCGCCCCTTTGGACAAACCCGTCTACACGGTAAGATTAAGTTACAAATGAAGGGAGGAAATACAAATGCAAAAAACAGGACTTGTTATTTTAGGTGTGATCGCTGCAGTCGTTTTACTCGGAAATTTGGGCTCTTTACTCGCACTCGCTTTATCAGCGTTCATTGCTTATTTTGGGTTTCATAATTTCAGAAAAAGTAATTCTACTATTGGACGGATTTTATGGGGAAGCGTACTGCTCATAGGCCTCTTTACAGCCATCTCTAATGTTCCCGCATTTTTTGGGATTATCGCCATCATTGGCTTATTGTATATTTGGCGCAAGTGGCATGAGGCGTCACCCAACGACATCATCGAAGGACCAACAAGCAATGACCCTTTTGTAAACTTTGAAAAACAGTGGAATGAAATTACAAAATAATAAGGAGGAACCTATTATGAAAACCATTTGGAATCGATTTAAATACTCAGTACAAGCAGATCTTCATACAATGTTCGACAAGCAAGAAGCAAAAAATCCAATTGCAATGCTCAACCAATACATCCGTGAAGCAGAAAAACAAACAGCTTCGATTGGAAAATTACTCGAGCGACAGGCAACACTAAAAACTGAATTTGAAAAGGAATGTCAAGAAGCCCAAGAAATTACCTCAAAACGAAAACGTCAATTAGAACTTGCACAACAAGCAGGTGTAGAAGACCTCATTGCATTTGCAACCAAAGAAATTATAACCTATGAAGCACGTGTGACAAGCATAAAACAAAGTATTCATGAAACAAGAGAAGAACTCATTGCACTTGAAGGAAAATTCGAAGAAATGAAGCATAAAGTAAAAGACATGAAAATGCGTCAACTACAATTGATGGGGAAAGAAAATGCGACCCGAGCCCATCATCGCATGGACCAAGTCATCTCTCCCGACAAGGCTAATCAACAAATGGCTTCTTTTAACGAAATGAACCAGTACATTCATCATCTTGGACGTAACATTGACCGAGCATACGAAACTTCTACCATGGAAAGACGACTAGAATCCTTAACTGAAAAAGCTGTCAAAAACAATGAAGTTGTGTAAACTATAAAGTAGCTAGGAAGGCACTTGCCTTCCTTCTGTTTAGTTAACAAATGATTCGATTCCGACTACAAGAAGGAGGCATATAAAATGAAGCGGCTTGACTCAAAAAACGTTGCCCTTTGGGGTTTCTCACTCTTATTACTATTATTTATCGAATCCTTCATCTTCGGAAACGGCAACTTCATATTCGTCCTTCTTGGCGCCGGACTTATTTTTTACGGCACACGAAAACGTTCCAAAACGCTCTTTATTCCTGGGGTTATTTTTATTTTAATCGCCTTATTCAATTTATGGAGTTTACGCATCCTCATTTTTGCTACAATCGTCTATATCATCGTGAATTTATGGAAAGGCGTGCCAGCAGAAGAAATTACACGCCCACTCAAAGAATTTCAAAAAGAGACGCCTAACGGGCTATGGAAAAATAAACTCTTCTCTGTTCAAGTCTCGCCGTTTTCATCCTACGAATGGGAAGACGTTCATATCCAAGGCCTGTTGGGTGACATTCATATCGATGTTACCGATACTGTACTTCCAAAAGGAACGTCACTCATTTCAATTCGCCAAGGTGTCGGTAAAATAAAAATTGAAATCCCCTATGAAATCCCTGTTCGCATTCACTATACAACCTTATACGGAGAAGCCAGTCTCTTTGCCAAACATCAAAAAAGACTCCTCAACGAATCCTTGCATATGAAAGACGGATACGACCCGCCTGCCAACAAAAGCGCAGAACTCATCATTACGCTCGCCACATGGGTTGGGGATATTGAGGTGACACGAAAATGAAAACGGTCTTAAGACGAGGCTTTTTCTTCACGCTCTTATTTTTACTGATTTTCGCTGTCTATAGTTACTTTCTCATCGGCCTACCCATTAAGGATAGTTGGTTCATCTTTTATGAATTGCAGTTTGCTGATGTCCCAATGGGCATTTGGTTGTTAACGACCCTACTTGTACTCAGTTGGGGAATCGCCATTTGGTCGAATTCTCTTGGACATACAAAAGAAAAAAACCTTGAAAAACAGATTGCTATGTTAGTCAATCTTGATAAAATTGCTGAACCGAAGAAAAACTATTCTCCGCGTATCGACCGTGCCTTAAATACTGTTTCTGATGTACTCATTACGCAACAAAAAAGTTTGAAAAGAATTACAGATGAGCGAGCAGAAGCACAAGACCAGCTCATCCAAGAAAGAATTGTTCAGGAGCGTCAGCGACTCGCACGAGAACTACATGATTCTGTTTCCCAACAATTATTTGCAGCCTCTATGCTTTTATCAGCCATCACAGAGGGTTCGTCTGAAGCGGAAATAAAAAAACCTTTGGGACAAGTTGAACACATGGTCCAGCAAGCGCAACTTGAAATGCGCGCTTTACTACTTCACTTACGTCCTGCAGCACTTCACAACAAATCGATAGCAGAAGGACTCGAAGAATTATTAGTCGAATTAAAAGAGAAAGTGTCTTTCGACATACGCTACCACTTAGAAGAAGTCTCCCTATCAAAAGGAGAAGAAGATCACTTATTCCGCATTGCACAAGAGACTTTATCGAATACGTTACGACACGCACAAGCGACAGAAGTCGACATCTTATTTGTTCAAAGAGATGGCCTCGCGATTTTTCGAGTCCAAGACAACGGCGTTGGATTTAAAGACGATGATGGGAAAACAGGTTCTTATGGCTTGCAAAACGTCAAAGAACGCGCAATCGAAATTGGCGCCACTTGCAAAATTGTTTCTGTCCCCACACAAGGGACCATTGTCGAAGTGAAACTGCTTGCACTGAAAGGAGATGAAACGAGTGATTAAAATTCTATTAGTCGATGACCATGAAATGGTGCGCATTGGTGTCTCCGCTTACTTACAAATGCAAGTAGATATGGAGGTCATCGGTGAAGCAGTGAACGGCGTTGAGGCCGTTGAAAAAGCACTTGCACTACGTCCCGATATTATCTTAATGGATATGGTCATGCCCGAAATGAATGGTGCAGAAGCAACTGCAGCCATCATTAAAGAATGGCCAGAAGCCAAAGTCGTCATTGTCACGAGCTTTTTAGAAGATGACAAAGTCTATCCTGCACTAGAAGCTGGTGCAATCAGTTACATTCTCAAGACATCTAACGCCAAAAGAATCGCAGAAGCCATCCGCGAAACGTTAAAAGGACAAACTGTGTTAGAACCTGAAGTAACCACAAAAATGATGCAGCGCATGCGCACAGGCAGCAAAACGTTTCCCCATCACGAATTAACAGAACGGGAACTCGAAGTACTTCTCCTGATCGCCAAAGGAAAAACCAACCAAGACATTGCTGATGATTTATTCATCGCTTTAAAAACAGTCAAAACCCACGTTAGCAATCTACTATCGAAACTCGAAGTTCAAGATCGTACCCAAGCTGTGATTTATGCTTTTAAGCACGAGCTAGTCGATTAAATAAATAAACGAAAGAAGGACAAAAAGCTTAGCCAGCTTCCAATCCTCCTTTCGTTTTACGTATGACTCCTAAATACATCCTCCGCCAACACCACTATCATTTATTCAAAACCCCTTGCTTATCAAAATTAAAGCTTTTAAAGCGGAATTTACAATATAATATCACTAGTTGTTCAGGAAGCACGAAAATAATTGAGTAAAAGAACCCCATTTAGTTTATGGAGCATACAAGCACTTCTCCTTTTTTCTAACCTTTAGAACCTATTTTCGTTTTCTTCTTTTCTTATTTTTTCTACTAGGATTGTGGACGTTAACCAATTTAAAATTTTCATGCCTCTTCCCTCGTTCTTTTTTGGAAAGACCGAATCTTGGGTCGATTTTTTTCACTACCTCCATATTTTTTCGAATGAAATAGTAACGGTGAATAAATATGGAGAAATAAGCAATAATTATAGATAATAGCGTTAAAGCAATTACCAAAACCATCATTACAACACGTTCATTATAAACAAACATCAAAAGAATCTGTCCGATTGGAAAACCTAAAGCGCCAATGGACAACCAAACTAAATTCCCACTACCTTTACGTTGTAATTTGTAATAAGTTCCAGAATATAATGCCTTTAAATTCAACCAGTTCACAAATATGAGCAAGCCCAAAAAGAATATGATGCCGAAGATTCTTGGTGCTATACCAGTTAATCCAACATGTAGATATATTATCTTTTGTGTAGTTAAAAAGTATACATAAGTATTCACGACTCCAAACACTCCCATCAGCAAGTAATAAGAGTGTTCAAATTTATATGGGGCAATAATATAAAATATTGCCCATAGATGAATAACCGCGACAGGAATAATTGCAGCAATGAAGTAAGTATATAAAAATGGTTCTCCTAGTAATGGGAATATACCTAAAAAGTCTAAAAAAAAGAGAAAGAAGAAAATTATATTTCCTCGATTTTCTTCAGGTGTTTGGAATTTCAGATAAGACAAAGTTATCTTGTCTGCATTTGGCCTCATTTAATAAACCTCTTTCTCAACCATGACTCCTAAATTGGATTTCTTACAACCGAAAAGATTACTTTCTTAACTACGCATTTTATACATCTTCTCTCGTTCTTTCTTAGAAAGACCAAAATCAGTAAAATCCTCTTTTACAATTTCTATTTTTCTCTTAATGAAAATGTAACCCTTAAATGAATATAATATACAAAATCGCATTCCATAACTCATAGGAATGCGATCTACTACTCAGTCTTTCTTCAAGCACATCTCAAACTTATCACATTGAAGGAAAGTTTATATTCACTCTGCAGATTCAAACGCAAAGTTTTCAATTTTAACAACTTGGTTGTCTGGTTCGAGTGCATCTATCATTGCTTCTTGTTCTGGTGTTATCCCTAGTGAAAACGGAACTGCATGGTTGGCTTGAATAATTCCAGCATCTTCCTCAGAAAGCGAAACTTCTACGTCTTCCCACACAAAGCGCCCATCATCCAATCCCAATGTATAATCAAAAGAAATATTTTTAATCGATTCATTTAACCGGTTGATGCCTAAAAATAACAATGCAGCATCTTCTGTTCCGCTATCCACAATGTCGACGATAAAAATACTGAAATCATTTTCTAGACCAATCGTTGGATCTTCAGTAATCATACGATCTAATTCTTGATAAACTTCACTATTCTCAACAGTAACACCCGCTTCTTCATCTGCTTTCAAAAGTTGTAATGAAATGCCTTCTTCTCTCATTGGTTCTTCCTCCCCTTTATCAACACGATTATTATTATTTGCTGCGTTACACCCTGCTAGTATTAATACAAAAACGGTCATAGCAACCATTGAAATTTTCTTCATATGTACTCTCCTCTTAAGTTTATATGTCTCGCCGGAATTATAATATTCCGATACTCATTTCTGAATAAGACACACCTTGATTGGTAGTTTTGACTTCAACGAATATCGGCGTTTTCTGTGTCAATTCATGCTTTTTTATATAATCAAAAAGCGCCCAATATTTCACTTGTGAAACGTTCTCAACATCCTCAACTACCCGAGTCATTAACATACGACTAATCGAAAAATAACTTCTAAACTTAATCTCTTCTTCCTTTGGAATCGTAAAATGACTTTCCTCAAGCGGAATAAATACTTCGGCTGTCATAATCTCAGCTGTTGGATCGCTAAGAATCGAGAAAAACATCGCGCCACTCGCATGAAATCCATAATCACTTAAAATCTCATTGAAATCTTGTATGGCAAGATCTATTTCTTCTGGTAAAAAACGATAGTACTTAGAAGCGACATTTCGGTAAGCAATTTGGTGATCTTTAACAATCATCATTTATCGCTCCACTTCTTTAATTGGTACAAATAGTTCTATGATGTATTCACCATATACTTCTAACATGACACAGTAATACGTATCCTCTATCTCAATTTTATGTTCTGCTGCATACGCTTTTAGATTTTGGTAAGCTGTGCTAAAATCCGCTTCTTCATTTGCTTGTCTTAAAACTAAGGCATTGTCTATTTTAAAGTGATCCAAGTAACGGAAATCTGTCTCATCAGACAACCGCACCGCTTCGTTAATTGGTAAATAATAAGTGAAATGATCTTTTCCTACTTGCTCTTGATTAGCTGCTACCGAGAAAAACACGGGTCCGTTTTTATAGATCTCCTCTGTTAAGATAAAATTCTCCATCATGCCAAACCCATCTAGCCAATCTTCTTTCGCCTGCGTTGTTTCATAAACTAATAAGTGATCAAACATTAACGTTCTCATTTCGACATTCATTTTCTTACCTTCCTTTCCACCCTTTATTTCTTATTCAAAACGCCATGCTTATCAAAGTTAAAACTTTTAAAGCGGAATTTACAATAAAATATCACTAGTTGTTCAGGAAGTACGAAAATCATCACGTAAAAGAGACTCATTCCTAGAATTAAAGTTAGCATATCAAATCCATCGATTGAATCGAGCGTGCGGAATATATACTGAATAACAAAAACCAATCCAGTACTTCCTATAATCGCTAACGGTATATAAGATGTCGTTTCAAAACTATTTCGTAGTTGGCTTTTTTTAGAGCCTTTTCTATAATGACCTTTTAGTAGCAATATATATAAACGGATACAAGTGGCTAAGAAAAATAGGCCACTAATGATTATCGTTATTTTGGTAAACGTTAATAATGATTCAACTGAGATTCCCTCTTGATCACCCAATAAAAATATAATTGCCAGGTATACAGATACACCAGCTAAATTTTGAATTGCTAAAATACTAATGAGGTATTGAGTTTTTTGACTTCGTTTATAAATTGCTGGAATTGAATATATTCCACATAAGATTATTAGGCAAGCATTGATCCAAATATGAATTTCTTGTATCCTATCTACATATGGAAATATCGTTGTTTCTGCAGCAACATAATAAACAAGGTAGTACATGAGTGCTTGTAATAATAATACAAGTATTAGCGCCATTGCCAATGAATCTGGTCTTTGTCTTCCTGATTCTAACGGAACTCTTAATACTTTAAAATCTTTCTCTTTGAGTTTATGAAACATAAACAATCCCCCTATATCCAAAACCATCTTTTTACTTCTATTTTTTATACAAGACCCCATCCTTATCAAAGTTAAAACTTTTAAAGCGGAATTTACAATATAAAATCATTAGTTGCTCAGGAAGCACGAAAATCATTGTGTAAAAAACACCTATGAACATAATTGCAGTAATCATCATTTGAATATCAGTCCAATTAAGCATTCTTACAAAGTATTGACTTACGATAAAAAACACAGTACTACCTAAAATTGCTAGGGGCAAATACGAACTCTTCTCGAACTTGTTTCGCAACTGATCTTTTTGTGAACCTCTTCTGTATTTGGCTTTTAATAACAAAATATAAAAACGAATACTAGTTGCGAGAAAAACGACCATGCCAACGATAAGTGTTAACTTAGTTAAATCCATCAAGGCCATTACCGTAATATCAGACCAACTTCCAATTGCAAAAATCGCACTCAAATAACAACCTGCTGCGCCAATATTTTGTATCGCTAAAATGCTGATCAAATATTGAATTTTGTGGCCTCTGCTGCTATATAATATGTTACATAATACATAAGCATTTGTAGAAAAATTGCAAGTAACAATGCCCCCCCCAAGGAATCCGGACTTTGCCTTCCTGACTCGAGTGGACCCCTTAACACTGCGAAATCTTTTTTCTTTAGTTTGTGAAGCATAAGCAGTTCCCCCATATCCAAACACCATCAAAACCAACTTTTTACTTTTATTTTTTATACAAAACCCCATTTTTATCAAAGTTAAAACTTTTAAAGCGGAATTTACAGTATAATATCATTAGCTGCTCAGGAAGCACAAAAATCATTGAGTAAAAAACACTCATCGCTATAACTATAATAAACATATCGTATCCATCGACAGAACCAAACATGCGAATCACATATTGTAAAATAAAAAATAATCCTGTACTTCCGATAATTGCCAACGGTATATAAGATGTTGTTTCAAAACTATTTCGCATCTGACCTTTTTTAGAACCATTCCTATACTGACCTTTCATCAATAAAATATAAAAACGAACACACGTCGCTAAGAAAAGCAAAGCCGCAATAAAAAGTACTGTTTTGCTTAATGTTATCAAAGATTCTACAGAGGCACCTTTTTGATCCCCTAATGAAAACATAACGATCACATATACATAAGCTGTACCTATATTTTGACTACACAAGATCCCTACTAAATACTGGATTTTTTGGCTTCGTTTATAAATTACCGGAATTGAGTATATAATGCTTAAAATAATTATACTAGCAGTAATCCAAAAATGTAGTTCTTTCATTCCTTCGATAAATGGAAAAATCGTAGTTGCCGCAGCCTCATAGTATGTAAGATAATGTAAAAGTAGTTGTAGGGCTATACCTAATATTAATACAAATGGTAAGGAGTCTGGACTTTGTCTTCCAGATTCTAAGGGACCCCTTAACACCGCAAAGTCTTTTTTCTTTAGTTTGTGAAGCATAAGCAGTTCCCCCTTATCCAAACACCATCAAAAAACTTCTTTTTACTTTTTATACAAAACCCCATGCTTATCAAAGTTAAAACTTTTAAAGCGGAATTTACAATACAATATCACTAGCTGTTCAGGAAGAACAAAAATCATTG
>JARIDM010000018.1 GCA_029263945.1 Sporosarcina sp. | reverse complement strand
ATTTACCTTCACCTCCGAGTCAGGCCCATCTACTTTGGTAATTTCGCCGTTTTCGTTAATAAATTGATTATCTCCCGCAAGTGCACCAATGAGTGCGCCGCGAATAATAATTCCTTGCATCCGATTTTTTTCATCAACGACTGCTACTGGAATTGTTGCTGTAGATACAATATCAAAGAGTTCAGTTAAGACACTGTCGCTTGTAACTGTAATCACATCTCTAATCAACACATCTTCAATTTTTAAATTCTTATCCGTTGCATGGACTGCATCTTGAGCAGTAAGTGCACCCATTAGACGTCCACCTTTGTCGACGACATAAATGGACGAAATGCGAAGACTCTTCATCAAACGAAGGGCAACTCGTGCACCTCTATCGATTTGGACTGTATCGGCGCGTTTCATAATGTGACCAGCTGTCAATACTTTTGAAAGATCGACATCTTCTACAAAACGCTCAACATAATCATTTGACGGATTCATCAGAATTTCTTCTGGTGTACCAATCTGAACGATTTCCCCATCTTTCATCAAAGCAATTCGGTCTCCAATTCGCAACGCTTCATCTAAATCATGTGTAATAAAGATAATTGTCTTTCCCATATCTTCATGTAATTGAAGTAACTCGTCCTGCATGTCTTTTCGAATTAACGGGTCAAGTGCACTAAACGCTTCATCCATTAATAAAACGTCAGGATCATTAGCAAGTGCGCGCGCAAGACCAACACGTTGTTGCATTCCGCCGCTCAATTGCGAAGGATATTGGTCCTCGTATCCTGCGAGACCGACAAGTTTTAGAGATTCTTTGGCAAGTTTTTCTCGTTCTGTTTTATCTATGCCTTGAATTTCTAAGCCGTATTCAGTATTAGAAAGAATTGTTTTGTGCGGAAATAGCGCAAAGTTTTGAAAAACCATTCCGATCTTTTCACGTCTCACTTTTCTTAACTCTTCTTTGTTCATTTTAACAATGTCTTGTCCATCTATTAAGATATGGCCAGATGTAGGTTCTATTAATCGATTGAGCAATCGAACCAAAGTGGACTTCCCGCTTCCTGATAGCCCCATAATAACGAATATTTCACCGTCATATACCTCGAATGTTGCATTATTGACACCAACTGTTGAACCTGTGTCTTTCAGTATTTCTTGCTTTGTTTTCTTCTCGCGTAGCATTTGTTCCGCACGCTTACTATTTCTGCCGAAAATTTTTGTCGTATCAATGACTTCGACTTTTTTGACGATAGTTTGTTCCATATTCCTACACTCCCTATGTCTAGTGATTACGTTAGTACGCAACTATAGACAAATTTTATAACTTGATAAAATTTGTATTGGTTTCACTAGCTTCAGTTTTTATTTTCCTCTGAAGTTCCGTTTTGCTTAACGAATTGTTTTAAGTATAGCTGTAATAATTCTGTAATACAACCGTTATATCTTAATTAAAAGTTCAAACAGGAAAAACTGTTCGGACTAAAAATTCTGATTATATCCGCGCTCTTTCATAACATTTTCGCTAATCATGCAAAGTATTCCTATATTCAGCCTAATATATATACATTGCATTTATACTTTGAATAGCTTACGCTATTGATAGAAAAATATCCGTGAAATTTTCATTGTATTGGCAAAGGAGGGTTATTAATGGATGGACATAAAAAACTGGAGCAAGCACGCCGAAGAATTACAGAATCAATTACACAAAATATACATTTATATGGCCTCCCACCTTCTGCCGGCAGACAGTTTGGGATGATGTTTTTTCAAGATAATCCACTAACTCTTGATGAGATGTCTGAGCAATTAGGAATGAGCAAAACGAGCATGAGCACTTCCATTCGAGCATTATCCGATTCGAAGTTAGTTGAAAAGGTTTGGGAACGTGGCGTACGTAAAGATTTATATAAAACAACTGAAGATTGGTATCAAAGTTTTATCAACACTTTTTCAATCCGGTGGCGTCGTTCGGTATCTATGCATACTTCTGCCATTCGGAAGTCTCTTAAAGAGATCGAAGAAATACTTTTAGACGAAACAATTGATGCAGAATTACGCGAAATTGTCTTAATTGATCAGGACAAACTCCTCTATATACGTGATTATTATGATTGGTTGGAAAGATTAATAGATGCTTTTGAGAGCCATGAAATTTTCGACCTAGTTCCGTTAAATAACAATGAAATGAAGACACTTTAATTTCTTATAAACTTAAAGATCAAAAAGGAGCCAATTCGTTCGATTTTGAACGAATTGGTCTTTTTAATTAATAAATGTCACGGTCCCAAAAACGTTGCTTGCCCACCGCTTCCACAAATGCCTCGTCGAAGTTAGGATTTTCCGATGCCAATAAAACCCCTGGACCTCTACTGGCATTCGATGCTGTAAAAAGCGGTTCGCCTGTCGTTGCGATCCCAATTGGTTTATAGTGCCTAAATGCTTCATCGATAAAGTTTTGAATATCACTATTGAATTTCGCTTGATTTTTAGCCTTACCGCCGACGACATAAAGAGAGTCATAGAGGACAGCATCTGTTGTTAAAAAAGTCTGCGTTACGCTTCCTTGGATATTCTCTACGCTCACAACATTTCCTATTTCCTCACCGATTAAAGTGACATTTGCACCTACTTCCTCTAGTGTACGGATTGTTTCTTTCACTTCTTCGATGGGAAAGCCATCACCGATTAAGACACCGACATTCAATGTGTACGGATAACTAGGTGTATTCGCCTGACTAAGGGCAGGGGACGATTCACTTATAGTAGATTGCTCTCCTGTTGGTGGATTAACACCAATATTTCTCGCGATCACTGTCGCCATTTCTTTATCTACATGAACAAACATATCAACATTTTGCTGCCGAACACTTCGACTCTCTACCTTCCCAAGCTCAAATGAAAAAGCATCAATAATGTGTTTCTTCTCTGGTTTTGACATACTATTCCAAAACAACCTTGCTTGGGAGTAGAAATCTTTAAAAGAATCACTTCTTGCTTGGATGACATGCCCTTCAACTTTTTCCTGATAATGTACAAATCCACCTTCTTTTGCCGTGGAAGTAGATGGTGTATTATTGGCTAGTGAATTTCGGTGATAGCTCACTTGCCCAACGTTAATCGTTTGTCGACTATAGCCATCTCGTTGATTGTTATGAAAAGGGCAAATCGATTGATTAATAGGGATTCCAGTAAAGTTTGGTCCCCCTAAACGAATGAGTTGGGTATCGATATATGAAAACAATCTTCCTTGTAGAAGCGGATCGTTTGTAAAATCAATGCCAGGTACAACGTTTCCAGGATGAAAAGCAACTTGCTCTGTTTCGGCAAATACATTATCGACGTTTCGATTAAGCGTCATCTTGCCAAATATTTGTACTGGAACAATTTCTTCTGGCCATAATTTTGTAGCGTCAAGTATATCAAAATCAAACATAAACTCATCTTTTTCTTCAATCATTTGAACGCCTAATTCATATTCTACAAAATGACCATTTTCAATCGACGTCCATAAATCCCGACGTTGGTAATCGGGGTCCTTACCTGAGATTTGTTGAGCTTCATCCCAAACAAGTGAATGTACCCCAAGTGCTGGTTTCCAATGAAACTTAACAAAATGGGCTTTCCCTTCTGCATTGACCAAACGGAATGTATGAACACCGAATCCTTCCATCATGCGTAAATTTTTAGGAATAGAACGATCTGACATTAGCCACATGACCATATGTGCAGTTTCCTTATTGTTCGCAACGAAATCCCAAAAAGTGTCATGCGCTGAAGCTGCTTGCGGTATTTCATTATGCGGTTCTGGTTTTATTGCATGAACCAGATCTGGAAATTTAATGGCGTCTTGTATAAAAAAAACAGGGATATTATTTCCTACTAGATCAAAGTTACCTTCCTCCGTATAAAACTTTACGGCAAATCCTCTGACATCCCTGACCGTGTCAGCTGATCCTTTACTCCCCACAACATTTGAAAACCTTGTAAATACAGGTGTTTTTGTACCCGCTTTTTGCAAAAATCCTGCAGATGTAAACTTTTCCATAGAGTGGTATAACTCAAACTCGCCGTATGCACCATACCCTCTCGCGTGGACAACGCGTTCTGGTATACGTTCATGGTCAAAATGGGTAATCTTTTCTCGCAAATGAAAATCTTCCAGTAAAGTTGGCCCACGCACACCAGCTTTTAAGGAGGTTTCATCCTCTGAGACTTTAACGCTTTGATTGGTCGTCATTTTTGTGCCGTCGTTATTTACACGGTACGCATCAAGCTGTTTATCTTTAGCATCTTCTTGTTTTTCTTTCACGCAATCCCCTTTCATACTTTCAATACTTCTTTACTATATGCAACGCTATGGGAAATGGGCTCAATCGTCGAAAAAACCTCTCAACTTTTACGTTGAGAGGTTCACTTTATTTCACTTCAATTGTATGTTCTTCATGTTCGTGTAGGTCTTCATCATCTTCAACATGCACTACGACTGTATAAGATTCAGCTTCTAAGAAAGTATAAGCTGCTTGGTATTCCCCTGCCGCGACTTCTTTTGTATCTATCCACTCGTGTTTGTCGGGATTCCCTTCATGCCAAATTTCATAGCGAACATTTAATTTCTCTAGTGGTGCACCCTCAAGTTCAATATGCACGAGCAGTTCGGCTTCATTTTCAGCTTTGACATCTATAGGTTTCATGAAATGCATGGAAAAACCTTCTGTATGATAGTCATGCGCTGTGTCTTCCTCATACTCGCCGCCATCACCTACAGTGACTGTTTCTATAGGCATTGTATGCTGTGCCCTTGCAGTGACATGTACCTGAACGCTAAATGTACCGTCATGGGCAAATGTTGTTTCTGCTAGGTAAACACCTTCACCCTTGTGAACCGACTCAATCATTTCACTGTCCGATTTCTTACCTTCTTCCCATACTTCATACACAACTTCATCTGCATCTTCTATTTTTTCATCGCCTAGTGTGACGATTGTTTTCATGGTCACTGTTTCATCAATTTCTACAGTATTTGTTACAGTTAATTCGGCTAGAAGGGGCTCAATCGGTGCGACTTCTGTAATTGGCTCCTCTTTCTTTGTACAAGCAAACAGCGTACTTAGAATAACAATAAATAAAAACATCATAACTTTTCTTTTCAATGCATTTCCCCCAACTTCATATTGTTTTCTCAAATCCAATTTGTTTAGTATAATTCTAGGTAGTAACTTCGAACTTTTTGTGAAGTTTCCGTATTTCACAAGGATTTCATATTTTTCAGTGAAAATGAAGTAAAGATGAAATGAGGTTTTTGTATGAATGGATATACAATAATGACTATAGATGATGAAAGTCAAATGAGAGAACTTATCCGTACTTTTTTAGAAGCAGAAGGCTATCGAGTAATTACCGCAACTGACGGGGTTAACGCGTTATCTATTCTTGAAAAAGAATCCCCTGACTTGTTTGTCGTGGATGTCATGATGCCATTTATGGACGGATTTGAATTCGCTAAAGAAGTAAAAAGAAATCATTCAACACCTATTATTTTCTTATCTGCCAAAGGAGATGAATGGGACCGTGTGAACGGGTTAAAACTTGGTGGGGATGATTATATCGTAAAACCATTTCATCCTGCAGAATTATTGGCGCGCATCGAGTCTGTCCTAAGACGGACGTACCAAAATACAAAATCCCATGATTTGTTAACTGTCGGTCCACTCGTAATAGACGCAGATGCCCATACCATTTTAATGAATGGACAAGAACTTTCACTGACCCTTAAAGAATTTGGCTTACTTCAGTTATTCGCTAAAAACCAAGCACGTGTTTTTTCAAGAGAGCAATTGCTACATCTGATTTGGGGAGAGCATCATAAGAGTACTGAACGTACAGTTGATACGCATATCAAGACATTGCGGTTAAAGCTAGGTGCACAAAGCCACTTAATCGAAACGGTTTGGGGAATCGGCTATAAATTCGAGGTGTGAAGTTGAAAAAAATAAAGTTAACATTCAGTAAAAAAATACTACTCTTGCTGTTTGCCAGTATGGGCTTTACCATTCTTTTTTCTTCTTTTTTTATAGATTACTTATATTCAAAGATATACTTGTCTAGCATTGAAGAGTCAATCATTTATGAAGGACAACGAACCGCTTCGCACTACCATTATGGTGAGTTAAGTGATGAAATTATTGAAAAAATTCAATGGTATAACATCATCTCAGAATACGAAGTTCTTGTTGTTGATGATTTAGAACAATTGTCTTCGTATTTCCCTTACAAAGTAAATTACGAAACACTTGTTGATGCGGATGATCGAGAAACACTTGAAAGTGGAACTTACGTCGTCAAAGAAGGTTTTGTTGAAGAATTCAATCGAGAAATCATTGGCGCTATTTTCCCAATTAAAGGGGAAGATGAACTCATCGGTTTTATTTATATTTATGTTCCACTTGCTGCGCTTCGTGATGTATTTCAGGAAAGTATTCCGATTTTAGTTTTTATGGGTATTTTATTTTTCTTCACCCTATTCTTTGTCATGAATCATTTTTGGCAATCGATCTTTACGCCCTTAAAAAAACTCCAACAACAAGCTGTTGAAGTTTCACAAGGAAATTATGCTGGACGTTTAGAAGCAAATTCAGATGATGAAATTGGCCAGTTAAGCAAAACCTTTAACTTAATGAGTGATTCCTTAGAAAAACAAGAAGAGCGAAAGAAAGAATTCACCTCGAATATCGTTCATGAGTTACGTACTCCGCTGACCTATATCCGCGGCTATACAGAAGCATTAAAACAAAAGAATTATTCAACAGATGCACAAGCTGACGATTATTTAACCACCATTGAAAAAGAAAGCGCAAGATTGAACAAACTTATTAATGATTTAATCGAACTTAATCACCTACAAGAAAACTTTTATTCATTAGACATACAACCAATGGCGATTGCACAAGTGCTCTTTGATACAATCGATTTATTCAGTATTCACTTGGATGAGCATGCATTAACCCTTGAATTAGACATTCAAGAAGACCTCATTATTAACGGTGACGCGCAGCGTATCCAACAAGTATTTTATAACGTAATCGATAATGCGATTAAATATTCCACAACAAAAGGAACCGTCTATATTGGGCTAACTGAAAAGAAAGATACTGTCCAATTTCAAGTTAGAAATTATGGAATCGTCATTGATCATGAGGACATCGGGCGAATTGGCGAACGATTCTTCCGCACAGATAAAGCAAGAACGCGAACAACTGGTGGAACTGGTTTAGGGCTCTCTATCGTGAAAGAAATTACACGTTTACATGATGGACATTTTGAACTCATGAGTACGAAAACAGACGGGACAACCGTTTCAATTCAACTTCCAAAGCTAAAAGAAGAGGTGTGAGATGAGCATGAAAAAATTTAACATAATTGTAATCGTGAGTCTCTTACTTCTTTCAGCGTGTGGAAAGCCAGAGAAAATCGAACCAACAATCGCCCCTTTTTCTTTCACAAATCAGGATGAAAAAGCTTTTGGTACAGAAGAATTAGAAGATTCTATCTGGATTGCAAATTTTATCTTTACAAATTGTACAAGTGTTTGTGCCCCAATGAGCGTTGAAATGGCCGCCTTACAAGAACTTTTCGAAAAACAAAATATCCCAGTGGAGTTTGTGTCGTTTACAGTAGACCCTTTAACAGATTCACCTCAGGTTCTAAAAGCGTATGCTGAAAACTTTACAGATAATCTATCCAACTGGAACTTGTTAACGGGCTATTCACAAGATGACATCGAAGTTTTCGCCAGAAACCAATTTAAAACCATCGTACAAAAACCAATTACGTCAGATCAAGTCATTCATAGCTCAAATTTTTATTTAGTAGACCAACAAGGACAACTTGTAAATGAATATAACTATATAGACGCCACATACGTGGAGAATATGTTACAAGACATTCAACTACTTATAAAATAAGTTGTACGGCTTGCCGTTGATCTCGAGGAGACAGGGATTTTCTTTCACCAATGTCATTTATGATAGAACCATAAAAAAGCAACCCATGTGGTTGCTTTTTTTATTGCGAACTATTTAAATAGCAAG
>JARIDM010000210.1 GCA_029263945.1 Sporosarcina sp. | reverse complement strand
CCACAACATATAGTCGGTTTTAACCATTCCCGCACGATATGTTGCGTAGATGTCGCAGAATAAGGTCATTATGAAATTGACTCTTATATTGTAATAATAACAGAAATTGCTCATGTAGATAGAGAGGTTTTGTATTGAAGGAAAAGGTTGTGGTTAGTAACTCACCTTGTTTTGGAGATGAATAAAGGAAGTTAATTATGCGTTCAATCGTTTGCAATCAACTGATCCACGTTCAAAAGAAGAAGGTCTTAAAACTGTTTTAAAAACCGCTCGAACATATAATGAAGTGTAAGCGCTTCTCTAATACTGTCATCAAAGCGACTCGTTAACGCGGCTCTCGCTTTACCAGAAAATTGGTTCTTAATATTTCGAGATAAAGCTTGTTGTTCACTCGCCAAGGAATCCAACGCATAGCCATGTCGCAAATAAACGTTAAAAAGCTCTCTTTTCAGTTCAACATCCGCATAAATTTGTTTTTTTAACGCTGCTTTTTGAGCACTTCTTCTAATTTGTTCTGCCAGGTAATCATGATGTTCACCCACTAAACTATATCCTGAATATGTCACTTAAATCCCTCCACTAATTTTTTAGCCACTGGGCAATTAAGGTATCCGCCTCTTGTAAATCTTCATTCATTTCATACATATGAAAGGCAATGTCTTCTGTGTCAGTTAAAACGAGCCTCGCTTTTATCAGCATTTCTTCATAGTTGCTTATGTTGAAAATAAGAGGAACCCCTTCTTCTTCCTGACCTATAGAAGCGAAAACTTCCTGTACATCCACAGAACTAAGCAAATCATATTGGCCCACACCAACCATCCAATTGTATTTACTTTTTAGCGCTTTCATTTCTTCAATATAAAAGTCCCAAAATTGAAGTAACGACCTTTCCGTATTTTCAATCCGTGTTGTGTTGTGTTGTGTTGTGTTCTGTTCAACATCCGCAATAAAACCATTCATAATAGCGGCTTTAATTTGAATCGTATAGTTCTCTACCTCACTATTTTTTAATGCTAAAGGGGATACGCCTAATTTACCGTGTAATGTCCCATCAATTAATACACCTGGTAAGTAGTAACCATCCTTGTCAAAAAAGGCTTGATCGTTATAGTTTGCAATTCCGTGTTTTTTCAAGTTTTTCATAAACCCAACTTCACTAGGATGCATGAGAAAATACGTTGATCCTACAGGCTTATTGAAAGAAGAACTAACCAAATCGTCAGGATGAGCGTACGATATAATAGAATGTTTGAAGTCACCATTTTTCACTTGACTCTTTTGTTCTTTATTTAATAGATTCGTAATGTCAGGAGCTGAAAAAGTCACTGCATGTGAATTGTATGTGATTGCAAAATACTCAGCGAGACCACCACCTAAGGAATGTCCAACAAAAGTGATGTTTTGAGCCCCATATTTTTCAATCTGCTTTTTCACCACGATATCCGCTTCTGTAAATTGGTTTCTTTTAAGCAAGAAAAATTTATTATCTTCAATTTTTGCAAAACCAGATCCGACATAGACTTTTTGCATGGGTAACCCTGTATACTTTACAGGCTTGTTTTCCTTTTCGGTATATTCCGATGATCCTAAGAGAACGCCTACGATATCTTCGTTAAGGTCTCGGATAGCTTGAGTCCAACCAATATCTTTTTGCGTACCTTCAAAGCTAATGACAATCTCATTTGTTTGGTCATTTTTTAACACATACCCATGCAAGCCTGTCAATTTATCCTCGATGGTTTCGATAACGTTGTATGTAATTATTTCATCATGATGGTCAACTATGACTGCACTACTTTTTCTTTCGTAGGCATCTTTAGCAATTAAAACTGCAGCTTGATCGGATAATGTAGACATAGACTTTCACATCCTTTATTTGTATGATAATAGAAAGAGGTGAGTTGTTTGAAAAAACTAATTTTTTCTTTAATTGTAATTAGTATACTACTAGGGGGTTGTTTTGTGAAGAAGGAAGATTATGACGAAGAAACGATCACAAAGGCTGAGGCTGTAGCTGAAAGTTACTTGCGAAGTAACTACAAGGATATAGAAACGATCGAAATTGAAAAAGTATATACTGGACAACTTGGCGGTTTGGAAGTTAGGGGTACAGCCAATAACAAATATAGGTTTAACCTTACTGTTGGAGAATCTAACTTTACTATAATGGGTATTAGTGAAGGGGAAAATTTCCCTGAAAGAAAAGAAGAATGTAAAGTTAAATCTTGTGATTATTAAAAATATCATACAGGTGATTATCTGAGGTTTATTAAATTCAGTTTGATTTTATTGATTCCATTGTTATTGACTGGATGCTTTAAGAAAAGTCCAGATTATGACGAAGAAACGATTACAAAAGCTGAGGCTATTGCTGGAAGTTACTTGCGAAATAATTACAAGGATATAGAAACGATTGAAATTGAAAAAGTATATACTGGACAACTTGGTGGCATGGAAGTTGATGGTACGGTCAATAATAAATATCCGTTTTCTATTGGGGTTGATGAGACTGATTTTACTATAAACAGGATTGGGGAAGGGGAAGGCTTCCCTGAAAGAAAAGAAGCATGTAAAGTTAAATCTTGTGATTATTAAAACAACCTTAGCTAAAAGTAATGAAGCGAGTTTTATTCATTTCTTCATATAAAAAAGATACTTCATCCACTTTCAATCAGCGAATGAAGTACCTTTTAGCAATCCGTTATAATTTTACTTTTTGTAAGCGTAGCGCATTTAATACAACAGATACAGAGCTAAATGCCATCGCAGCACCTGCTACCCACGGAGCGAGTAAGCCCATCGCGGCAATTGGAATACCAATCGTGTTGTAGAAAAATGCAAAGAACAAGTTTTGTTTAATATTACGCATCGTTTTTCTACTCATAATGACCGCATCAGCCACACTGTTTAAATCCCCACGCATCAACGTAATATCTGCAGCTTCAATCGCGATATCTGTCCCTGTTCCAACAGCCATCCCAATATCAGCTGTCGCAAGTGCAGGTGCGTCGTTAATCCCATCACCGACCATCGCAACTTTTTTCCCTTGTGCTTGTAACTTCTTAATTTCATGGCTCTTTTGTTCTGGCAAGACTTCCGCAATAATATGCGTTAAACCAACTTGCTGCGCAATCGCCTCGGCCGTTCGTTCATTATCCCCTGTCAGCATAATGACATCTAACCCAAGTTCGTGCAACCGTGCAATCGCGGCTTTGGACGTATCCTTTACGGTATCCGCAACCGCCACTACGCCGGCAAGTTTCTGATCCACCGCAATTAACATCGCTGTTTTCCCTTCACTTTCAAACTTTACCATTGCCGCTTCTACACCTGTCGTATCAACCCCATGTTCAGTCATAAGCTTTCTTGTCCCGACAAGTATTTTCTGGTTTTCAACGTCTGCCTGTATGCCGTAACCAGGTAAGGCTTCAAAGTTTGCGACTGTTAAAAGAGAGATCCCTTTCTCTTTAACCCCGTCAACAATTGCACGTGCAAGCGGATGCTCTGATTGATTTTCCGCTGTCGCAATTAACGCGAGCACTTCCTCTTCACGGAAGCCTTTCGCAACAGTAATATCTGTTAAAGAAGGTTCCCCTTTTGTCACAGTGCCCGTTTTATCTAAAACGACTGTATCGATTGACCTTGTGTTTTCTAAATGTTCGCCGCCTTTAAAGAGCATACCCATTTCTGCCGCTCTTCCAGATCCCGCCATAATCGACGTCGGTGTTGCCAGTCCTAAAGCACATGGACAAGCAATGACTAAAATAGAAATCGTGGGAATTAAAGCCGAACGGAAATCACCAGGCGTGACTGCAAAGTACCAAACTAAAAATGTGCCAATAGCAATGAGCACAACAACTGGTACAAAAACACCCGAAATTCGATCTGCTAAGCGTTGAATGTCCGCTTTCGACCCTTGTGCTTCTTCCACCACTTTCACAATTTGAGCGAGCGCAGTGTCTTTCCCAACCTTCGTCGCTTTCACTTGAAGTGAACCGTTTTTATTAATCGTTCCGCCAATGACACCGTCTCCTACAACCTTATCAACAGGAAGACTTTCCCCTGTCACCATGGACTCATCGATCGCCGAACGTCCCTCTATAATTTCACCATCTACTGGCATTTTTTCACCAGGTTTTACAATGACAACATCTCCTGAAATCACTTGTTCAATTGGCAGTTCAATTTCAACACCGTCTCGTAATACACGGGCTGTTTTTGCTTGTAACCCAAGTAACTTTTGAATCGCTTGGCTCGTTTTTCCTTTGGCACGTACTTCGAATAATTTACCAAGAATGATGAGTGTAATAATGACCGCGGAAGCTTCAAAATAGAGTTCTGGAACCCCTAGACTTCCTGCTACCGTCCATTCAATCGATAAGTATAAACTGTAGAAGTAAGCGGCGCTCGTTCCCAGTGCAACGAGTACATCCATATTCGCACTTTTATTTCGCAGCGCATTAAAAGCACCTCTATAAAACTGTGCACCAACAAGAAACTGTACAGGTGTTGCCAGTGCAAGTTGTAACCATGGGTTCATTAAAAAGTCTGGCATGTAAATGAATGACAAAAATTCAAAATGGGCAACCATCGTCCATAATAATGGCAGCGTTAAAATGAGTGAAAAGATGAACTTTCTTTCCTGTTTTTTGATTTCTTGCTCTTTATGGTCCATTTTGTCTTCATTTTTTTGTTTGGGTATTAATTCGTAGCCCATTTTTTTGACAGCTTCGATCATATCGTTTTCACTTACTTGACCTTCATCGTATTCGACCGCAATTGTTTCTAAAGCGAAGTTCACACTTGCATGAGAAACGCCTTCCATCTTCGCGATACGCTTTTCAATTCTGGTCGCGCAAGCAGCACAGGTCATCCCTGTCACATCGAATATCTCTTGATCTTGAACGACACTAAATCCAAGTTTTTCGATTCTTTCCGTAAATGCTTTAACATTAGTTTCTGCCGGATCATAAGTAATCGTCGAACGCTCTAACGCAAAGTTTACGTTCGCCTTTTCAACACCTTCTATTTTAGACAATCCTTTTTCGATGCGACTGGCGCAAGCCGAACAAG
>JARIDM010000168.1 GCA_029263945.1 Sporosarcina sp. | reverse complement strand
AAAGGATTTGTGTTAATTGCAAATATCCTACCTGTTTTAACGGGTTTTTGGTTAGCGCTATATTTTACAAACGCTACAATTTCTGATAACTGGGGCTTATTGCTATTAACTATGATTGGAAGTCTATTCGTAGTCGGTGGGGCACTCGTTTTAAACAATTGGTATGAAGTCGATTTAGATAAGGAAATGGAACGCACCAAAAAACGGCCTACAGTAACAGGAAACTTTACTTTAAAGACCGTATTGTCGTTAGGCATACTTTTTTCTATAATCGGATTAATTGTATTAGCTTTTACAACGACTGAAGCTTTTATTTATGGATTTATTGGATGGTTTACCTATGTTATCCTTTATACGATGTGGTCTAAGCGAAAATATACGCTAAATACAGTAATCGGGAGTATATCAGGTGCAGTTACACCTTTAATCGGATGGGCAGCCATCACACATACTTATCACTACGTTCCTATTGTTTTGGCGCTGTTACTATTCATTTGGCAGATGCCACATACATTTGCTATTGCGATGAGAAGGTGTGAAGAATATAGAGCTGCTGGTGTCGCGATGCTACCCGTTGTTCGTGGATTCGCTTTCACAAAACGACAAATTGTTATTTATGTAACTTGTTTATTACCTTTGCCATTCTTTTTGATGTCACTTGGGTCGACTTTTGTAGTTGTTGCAACCATCTTAAATATTGGTTGGATTCTATTAAGCATAAGCGGATTTTTTACGAAAGACGATATTAAATGGGCTAAGTTAAACTTTTTATACTCAGTAAATTATATAGCCATTTTGTTTATCTTAATGATGGTTGTAACGTTCTCCGTATTGATGAAAAAAAACCTCTCTTCTTCATTGAATGAGACGTTTTTTTTTGAAAAAACAAGGAGTAGAAAATCCTTACGAAGGAATAAAATACATAAAGAATCTACTTTACAAAAGGGAGTGTTTCAATTGCCTATCATGATGAAACGAGCTTATGATAAAGCCTCAAATGAGGATGGCCTCCGAATATTAGTAGACAGACTATGGCCAAGAGGGATTTCAAAAGAAGAATTGAAAATTGACCACGACGCTAACAAATTTGAAGCGTTTAAAGCTTCTTATAAAAAAGAATTGGCATCTGAAGAAGAAGCATTTGATAAGTTAAAATCCATTGTGATTGAAGAAAAAAAACAGGTTACCTTGATCTATACTGCCAAAGATGAAAAATACAACCAGGCGAGTGTTTTAAAAGAAATTTTAGATCATCAGCAAATCTAAATAATAAAAAAGCGGCCAATTGGCCGCTTTGTTATTATTTAGGTTCAAATGTTGATGCTTCAACTTCACTCCAAGGAATACCCGCTGCATCCGCAACGCCTTGTCCATAAGCTGGGTCCGCTTTATAACAATGTGTAATATGACGTAGTTGAATGCGCTTTTCAACACCACTCATGTTTGCTGCGGTATTTAAGAACAACGCTTCTTTTTGCTCTTCATTCATTAAGTTAAATAGTTTACCTGGCTGTTCAAAATAGTTATCATCATCTTCTCTGAAATCCCAACGATCGGCTGCACCGTGAATCGCTAGTGCTGGCTCTTTATATTGTGGTTGCTCTTGCCACTCACCATAACTATTAGGCTCATAGGGTAGTGTACTTCCCATATTACCATCCACTCTCATCGCTCCGTCACGATGAAAACTGTGGACTGGACATTTAGGTTGATTCACTGGAATCTGGTGATGGTTTACACCCAATCGATAACGTTGTGCATCGCCGTATGAGAATAAACGACCTTGTAACATTTTATCGGGAGAGAAACTAATGCCCGGGACAACGTTTGCTGGTGTAAATGCAACTTGTTCTACTTCGGCAAAGTAATTATCTGGATTACGATTTAATTCAAATTCTCCAACTTCGATAAGTGGAAAGTCTTTTTTATACCAAACTTTTGTTAAGTCAAATGGATTATAAGGCATATTTGCCGCTTCTTCTTCTGTCATGACTTGGATATACATTTTCCATTTCGGAAAATCATTATTCTCAATTGAATCATAAAGGTCACGTTGATGGCTTTCGCGGTCAATCCCTACTAATTCGACAGCTTCTTTGTCAGTTAAGTTTTCAATGCCTTGCTGCGAACGGAAATGGAATTTAACCCAAACACGTTCGTTTTCTGCGTTTATCATGCTAAATGTGTGACTTCCGAAACCGTGCATCTGTCTATATGACTTTGGGATGCCTCGATCACTCATTACAATCGTTACTTGGTGTAATGCTTCCGGAAGAGAAGACCAAAAGTCCCAATTGTGATTTGCGCTACGCATATTTGTGCGCGGATCCCGTTTAATAGCATGATTTAAATCAGGAAATTTCAAAGGATCTCTGAAGAAGAAAACGGGTGTATTATTGCCTACAACATCCCAGTTTCCTTGTTCTGTATAGAACCTTAGTGCAAACCCGCGGATATCTCGTTCCGCGTCTGCTGCACCTCGTTCACCTGCAACCGTTGAAAAACGAGCAAACATTTGTGTTTGTTTCCCAACTTCTGAAAAAACTGCTGCACTTGTATATTGTGAAATATCATTCGTTACCGTAAAAGTTCCGTGTGCGCCCGATCCTTTGGCATGCATCCGGCGTTCTGGAATGACTTCACGGTCAAAGTGCGCCATTTTTTCTAAGAACCATACGTCTTGTAATAACATCGGTCCCCGCGGCCCTGCTGTCATAGAATTTTGGTTGTCTGTTACTGGTGCTCCAGCAGCTGTCGTTAACTTTTTAGTGTTTTCATTTTCATTGTTCATTAATTTCATTCCACCCTTCAAATTATTTACTATTAATCTTACATGATAATCATAACAAACTAAAAGCTAGTTTGCTACTATAATATATAATTATATGAAAGGGGGGTTTGAACAGATGAGAAAGTCATGAACTAAATGAGAATTTAAAATGAAGTAATGGAGAACTTACTACAATAGTTGGATCATTTTATATCGTAAAAAAGCTACCCACTTCTTTGAATTGAAGTAAGTAGCTGAATTATTAAATAAGAAGTTCAAATAGAGTGCTGTCTTTATTTACTTCTTTAAAAGAAAAACCTGAATCAACCATACGGTTAATGAGCCCATCATAATCGTCTTTTCGCTTAATTTCGATGCCAACAAGACCCGGTCCGCTTTCCTTATTGTTTTTCTTCGTATATTCAAAATTTGTTATATCGTCATCAGGACCTAATACTTCATCCAAAAATTGACGTAAAGCCCCAGCACGTTGAGGGAAGTCGATTATGAAGTAATACAAAAGCCCTTCATACATTAAAGACTTTTCTTTAATTTCTTGCATCCTCCCAATATCGTTATTCCCTCCACTTATCACGCAAATTACAGATTTTCCTTTAATT
This sequence comes from Sporosarcina sp., assembly GCA_029263945.1. Classification (GTDB taxonomy): domain Bacteria; phylum Bacillota; class Bacilli; order Bacillales_A; family Planococcaceae; genus Sporosarcina. The sequence continues at coordinate 9,961 of JARIDM010000168.1, read as the reverse complement.
TCTTCTTTGTAAAAGTCCAGGGCTGCGATTGATAATGCTCCAGCAGGTTCTGCGATAATTGCATGTTCATTATATAAACTCAATATAGATGTACATACTTTTCCCTCGGGTACCAAAACAATATCATCTAGATGCTTTTTACATATTTCATAAGTAAGACGTCCTGCGCATTGGACAGCAGCGCCGTCTACAAACTTATCAATTGAATTTATCACCGTAATGTCGTTATTTTTAAATGCGGCCTTCATACTCGCCGCACCTTGTGGTTCCACACCGATCATTTGAGTTTGCGGGGAAACATTTTTAATATATGTACTCAATCCGGACATAAGGCCACCACCTCCAATACTGGCAAAAACAAAGTCCAATGACTCTTCTATGTCATTCATCATTTCAACAGCGACGGTTCCTTGACCAGCAATAATATCATAGTCATCAAAAGGGTGTATAAATAACCGTTGATTTTCAATTGCATATTCATTTGCTTTAACTGATGTATCATCAAATGTATCGCCTACTAAAATAATCTCGACAACATTTCTACCAAACATTTTTACTTGATCAATCTTTTGTTTTGGTGTTGTTTGCGGCATGAAAATCTTCGCATCAATTCCTAAGTGTGCACAGGCATAAGCGACACCTTGCGCATGGTTTCCAGCACTTGCACAAACAACTCCACGCAAGCGAGCTTCTGTTTCAACTGTTTTTATTTTATAGTAAGCGCCTCGCAATTTAAATGACCGAACATGTTGTAAATCTTCTCTTTTAATATAAACAGTACACTCATATTTCTCTGATAGACGTTCGTTTTTTTGTAATGGTGTATGGGCAACAACATCTTTTAATAATTGATTTGCAACCAAAATCTCTTCTACATGAAATGTTTTATGTTCTGTATTTGTTTGCGTCATAGTCTACTCAACGACCTCCGTTATAATTTAAATATTTCAAAAGCATATCACAAAATTCAATCAATTAAAACAATTAAATGAAAAAGACAGACAAACAGTTGGATTTTTCGATATACTTACACATATAATGCTAGATTAGATTAACCATATATTCGGAAGAAAACGATATTTTTAGTTGAATCCTACTGGAGGGATGATATGAAGTATGATGTTATTGTTGTCGGGGCCGGACTGGCTGGTTTAGTTGCGACTGCAGAACTTGTGGAAGGGGGGAAGAAGGTTTTGTTACTTGACCAAGAACCCGAAGCTTCGTTAGGGGGACAAGCTTGGTGGTCATTTGGCGGGTTGTTTTTAGTTGATTCACCCGAACAGAGAAGAGTCGGTATTCATGATTCGTTGGAACTTGCTTGGCAAGATTGGACAGGAAGTGCTGAATTTGACAGAGACGATGATGATTATTGGGGCAAGAAGTGGGCAAGCGCTTATGTTGAATTTGCCGCAGGAGAAAAGCGACAATGGTTACATGAAAAAGGAATTCGCTTTTTTCCGATTGTAGGTTGGGCAGAAAGAGGCGGTTACTTAGCTGACGGTCACGGTAATTCAGTTCCGCGATTTCATATTGTATGGGGAACAGGTCCTGCAATCGTCAAGCCCTTTGAACAAAGTCTACGGAAGGCCATAGAAACTGGTGCAGTTCATTATTTACCACGACATCGTGTTGATGAACTCCTTACAAAAGATGATGAAGTGATTGGAGTTCGAGGTGCACAATTAATTGAAAGTACTGCGAAGCGCGGTGAAGTAAGTTCCGATGAAGCCCTGAACAATTTTGAATACTATGGACAAGCCACATTGGTAACGAGTGGGGGAATTGGGGCAAATTTAGACTTGGTAAAAAAGAATTGGCCTACGCGACTTGGCAAAGCACCCCAACGCATGATTTCAGGTGTCCCTGAACATGTAGATGGTCGTATGCTTGCCATTTCTGAACGAGGAGGTGGACGTATCGTTAACCGTGATCGCATGTGGCATTATACAGAAGGCATTAAAAACTGGGCGCCCATTTGGAAGAACCACGGGATTCGGATATTACCTGGTCCTTCTGCACTTTGGCTTGACGCAACGGGCAAAAGATTATTGGCTCCAAACTTTCCAGGTTTTGATACGTTAGGGACATTACAAACCATTCAAGAAACAGGTTATGATTATTCGTGGTTTATCGTTACGCAAAAAATGATTGAAAAAGAATTTGCGCTTTCTGGATCTGAACAAAATCCAGATTTAACAGGTAAAAATTTAACGAAATTATTTCAACGTATTCTTCCTGGAGCTGCTAAACCGATACAGGCATTTATGGATAAAGGAGATGACTTTATCGTCGCGAGCACATTAAAAGAACTCGTTGAAGGAATGAATAAAATTACGGAGGAACCTTTATTAGATTTACACTTTATTGAGCGACAAGTAAAAGCAAGAGACCGTGAACTAACAAATAAATTCACAAAAGATTTACAAGTTACCGCAATGCGCGGCGCTAGAAATTATATAGGTGATAAACTCATTCGGGTAGCAAAACCACATAAAATGTTAAATCCTAAAATGGGTCCATTGATTGCAGTTCGATTAAATATCGTCAGTCGAAAAACATTGGGTGGCTTGCAAACCGATCTTTTTGGACGCGTATTAAATGAAACAGGAAATCCAGTTGTTGGCCTTTACGCTGCGGGTGAAGTGTGTGGATTTGGCGGAGGTGGAATGCACGGTTATCGTTCATTAGAAGGAACTTTTCTTGGTGGATGCTTATTTACTGGAAGGGAAGTAGGGCGCGCGCTTGTCAATAAGCCATTTTTAGACTAAATGTTTATTAAAGAGGCGTTTAGTGGTATATGATAGAGAAAGGAGGGTGATTTAATGTCGTTTATTTCAATAGCCATATTCATTATTTCAATTTCATTTGCACTTTTAGCGATTTATATCGCGAAAATGCTTCTACGAGTATCAGGACTTTTTCAAACACTAGGGAAGACATTTGCTGACATTGAGAAAAAGTTGGATCAAAGTATTCATAAAGTAGGCGAACTCCTTAATCAAAGTGAAAAAACAACCATGGATGTCGAGGAGAAGTTAAAGGCAACTGAAGGACTGTTTCTATCTTTGAAGAACGTAGGGGATGCCACGCAAATTATGAGTAATAATATGCGTGAACATAGTAGTCGCTATAAAAGGAGAGGTACGTTAGTAGGGACGAAGAATTTTGTACAAGCCATTCAATATGGCGAATATGCTTCTGTGTTATTTAAGTCTTGGCAACAAGGGAAAAATGCTTCACTTTAAAAACGAACGGAGGAGATCAAGTGGATTTAACAGGAATTGGTGTATTACTAATGGGCATCGCACTACTAATTTTGGCAATTTTCTTAGCACGAATTTTAAGCAAAGTAGCCAATGTGTTAGAAGATGTAGATAAGACAGTTGAGCAATTACCGAGACAACTAGATAATCTTTTAGGTGAAACAAGCAACTTAATTCATAACAGCAATGATACACTCGCAGATGTAAATGTGAAATTGGGTACATTAACACCCTTATTTTATATAATCGGTGATGTCGGCGAATCGACTCGAACTTTATCTTCATCACTCGTTGACATTTCAAAATCTGCAACAAAAAAACTTGAAGGCGTAGATGAAACAGTAAAAAGTAGAAAATTATGCGGTTTTTACGGTTCATCCGCATTAGGCTATTACTTATTAAATAAGCGAAAAGACATTAAAAAGGACAATACACCCTTATGATAGAAGTCAAAAAACCACTTATCCAGCGCATTCAAGAACGTAAAAAACAATTTTATGAAGATGGTAAAAAGCGAGCAGTCGAACTTAAAGGGATCAAAGAAGATGTTAAAAACGAAATTAAACAAAAACATAGCGTGCAGGAGTTAAAATAAACTCCACACGCTATGTTTTTATTTGGCATTAACTTTTGGTAAAGACTCTTTTAAATCTTTTTTGTTTTGAAAGAGGTAAAAAAAGAATGAAACAATGCCATAAAACCCTTGGTATCTCTTACGATCCGTAAATTCTTTTGCTTCTGTTGTGTTTTTCTTTAATTCAAGCGTTTTTTCAAGCGCAACAGCTGTTAATTGCTGAGAAGCTTCTCCAGCATCTTTGACGATATGTAGCACAGGATTAACGCTTTGTACTTGTTCGTTTACATTTACTAAAGTCGCATTGACATTTTGAAATACTTCATGCGCCTGAGTTGCACTGTCATCTAACACTTTAGGTAACCGTTCTGTCGTTTGTTCTACACCTTTAAGTACATCGGTTAACTTCCTTAACGGTTTAATTAAAACAATGACGAGTGCTGAAAATGCAACGCCGATAATGAGAACGCCAATACCTATCCAATCCATACGATTCGCCTCATTTCTATCATTTAGTCTCGATATTCAAGTTTCTTTTGAGGAATTGGTAACTGTTTTTGTGTTTGTTTTGGTTTTGTTTGCTTTCTTTTTTCTTGTTGGTCCTTCACACGTTTGAAATTAAAGTAAATTCTTGCGATTGTTTCTGTAACCACACCTGCTTGCTCTACAATTTTACGCTGTTTTTCAGGTGGATTAGAAACTTGATTTGCTACTTCTTTAAAAGAACTTTGTAAATGATTGGTTGTGCTTTCAAAGTTTTTTGCCGATTCAGCTAAGCTGTTAAACGATTGTAACTTTTGTTCAGCATCTTCAGCTATGTGATTCGTTCGTTCCACTAAGCGATTTGCTTTTTCAGTAACACCGTTTACTTTCGTTTCCACTCGTTTTAGTGTTTCTGATACTTCACCCATCGTTTGTTTTGCACTTTTCAATGTAATCACGACAAATATTGCGATCAGCAAAATTGAAAGCGCAGCGATGGCAGCACTAATGTATAAAAGAATGTCCATTTAGTCATCACCTCTTCTTATTTTGTACCACTATTCTTCTTTCTGTAAACCAATTTTAAAAACATCTTGGAGAACGTTTATTTTTTCTGTTGCTGAAAGAAGCGTTTTCTTAGGTTCTCCTTTGCCGTACTTTGTTAATGTGCGGTCTATTAACGTCACTCTTCCAGTCGATGTCGCACGCGTCACAATATCCTTGTGTGTAAAAGTTGATTCTTCCGAGACCTGGTTAAATACACACCCTTCATGAAAATCGACTAAGTCTCTCTTGGTCGTTTTAAATCTGTATAGCGTTTGTTCTTTTACACCGGTGTAACGAATTAGATCAAATACATCTTTACTATGCTGTTGGACTTTGTATGCGGCGCTAACATCATTACGAGGCGCTCCACTTAGTGGTATAGGAATTCTAGGTGTATTGGCGCCAAATCCAACATCGACTAAGTAAGGCTCGTCCAAATAGACAAGAATTGCTGCATGTGTATCTGCTTTTGCCCATTCTCCAGACGGTCTTAAAACAGTAGCTGCGACGAGATGTGAAGAATAACCAAGCCCCTCTAACAATGCCTGGAAAAGGCCGTTCAATTCATAACAATAGCCGCCACGATGATGATTGACAATTTTATCATAAATTAAGCTTAAATTAAGATAAATCGGAATGCGATTGATAACGTCTAAGTTTTCAAATGGAATTTGCTCTAAATGTAAATTTTGAAGCATGGATAAATGAGTAAGAGATGGTTCTTCTTTTTGTGCGTTAAATCTGCCTAAATATTTTTCTTCATTCATTTTTATCACCTATTTTTATCATAACGTAGTTGAAGGCGTTTACAAAGAATTAATAGTATCTCCATCCTCAAATACAAAAATGTTTTCAATAAAGAGCATAATGTACGATAGGTTGACGCGCATCACATGACAGGTAACTTGCAAGAAAACATGAGAAGAACCCATGTTTCTGCTTTTTAAAGCATACCCATTCAAAAAAAGCATTAAATAAGCTATGATAGGGTTATGTATAGATTAGAAACGGAAGTGAATGAATGAGTCAATTGATTGTTGAAAACTTATCCAATACGGTAGGGGCAAAAACATTATTTACAGATATTGAATTTACAATTTCTAGCGGTGAAAAAGCTGGATTAATTGGTGTCAACGGAACAGGAAAGTCTACGTTACTCTCCATACTTATGGGTGTCGCAGACGCGGACACGATTTCTATGGTTCACCCCAATAATTATAGAATTACGTATTTACCGCAAGAACCGATAGTAGATCCTGAGTTATCAGTGATGGAAACCGTCTTTATGAGTGATGCACCTATTATTCGTATAAACTTAGATTATGAGTACGCACTCCAAGCACTAACCGAAAATCCAGAATCTGAAGAGAATCAATCAAAATTCTCTGATGCTCAAAATGATATGGACAATTCTTCCGGTTGGGATTTAAATGCAAAAGCTCGAACGATTTTAACACGTCTCGGCGTTGATACATTCGATAAGAAAATGGGAGAACTGTCAGGTGGGCAACAAAAACGTGTTGCCTTGGCAAAAGTCCTCATCGAGCCTGCTGATTTATTATTATTAGATGAGCCAACGAACCACTTAGATGTAGATTCCATTAAGTGGCTGCAAGACTATCTCATTAACGAGCAAGGCGCAGTTATTTTCGTTACACATGATCGCTATTTCTTAGATGCTGTCTCAACCCATATTTATGAGTTGGCTAAAGGGCAACTTTATTCACATACTGGAAATTACGGAGACTATTTAGAAGCAAAGGCTTTACGCGATGAAATGCAAGCCTCTACAGATGATAAACTTCGAAATAGATACCGAACGGAATTAAAATGGATCAAGCGGGGAGCGCGGGCGAGATCCACTAAACAGAAAGCACGTATCGGTCGGTTTGAAACACTTTCGGAACAAGTTCAAAAAGATAATGTCAATGAAGATATGGACGTTGCGCTTAAAACGACACGCCTCGGACGAAAAGTAATTGAAGCAAAGCAAATCTCAAAATCTTTTGGCGATAAGAAAGTGATTGAAGATTTCTCATGTATTCTACAATCGGGAGATCGCATTGCAGTTGTCGGTGCAAATGGGGTTGGCAAAACAACGTTATTAAATTTATTTTCCGAACAGCTTTCACCAGATTCAGGTATTATTGAAAGAGGCTCTACCGTTAAAATTGCTCATTTTCAACAGCACATTCCTAAAATGGATGATAATAAAAGGATTATCGAATATATACGTGAAACGTCTAACGACATTGAAGATGCAAGCGGCACTCGAATTTCGGCATCCCAAATGCTTGAACGATTCTTATTCCCTACGAGAGCGCATGGTACATTAATTGAAAAACTCTCAGGTGGGGAACGAAAAAGATTACATTTATTGAAGTTGTTAATGGAGCAACCGAATGTTTTGTTACTTGACGAACCGACCAACGATTTGGATCTTGAAACACTCTCTGTTCTAGAGGAGTTTGTTGAATCATTCCCAGGTGTTGTCATGACCATTTCTCACGACCGCTTCTTTTTAGATCGAACTTCAACGAAGTTATGGGTGTTAGATGGCACTGGTAACGTAGATACATGGTTAGGGAGCTACACAGAGTATCTTGAGGACTATGTTGCACCTGAAGTGGTGAAACAGCAATCAGCTGCTCCTGAACTCGTAGTAGAAACCAAAGATAAAAAGAAACGGTTGTCCTATGCTGAAAGAAAAGAATGGGAAACGCTTGAAAAAGAAATAGAAGTAATTGAAACTGAACTAGAAGTAACAGAAAGCGAAATGGCATCAGCAGGATCGGATTATGATAAACTAAGATTATTGACCGAAAAGTCGGAAGAAATGAATGCTAAATATGAAAAGTTGTTTGAACGATGGACATATTTAGAAGAATTACAAGAAAATTAAAGCAACAAACACTAATAGGGGGAATTTCAAATGAAAATTACAGCAATTGAACAAACACCAAATCCAAATTCAATGCGAGTTGTACTTGATACAGAATTACCATCAGGAACGAGCTATAACTATAAGAAGAAAGACGCTGAAACAGCTGCGGAACCTGCTGCATCTGTTTTAAAAGTCAATGGCGTTATCGGCATTTATCATGTCATGAACTTTATGGCAGTTGAAAGAGACGGAGATGTCTCGTGGGACGAGATATTACCAGCAATAGAAACTGTTATCCCAAAGAAATAAGGAGGTCATTTCGTTGGAAATTGTAACAATCGAGCCTACCCCAAGTCCAAATTCTATGAAAATCGTCCTAAATACTGAACTGCCAATGGGAGAGAGTTATAACTATAAGAAAGCAGATGCAGAAAACGTATCTTATCCAATGTCTGACCTACTTTCGATTAAAGGGATTCGTGGCATTTATCATGTCATGAATTTTATGGCCGTTGAACGTGCAGGCAATGTCCCTTGGGAGGCAATTCTTGCAGATATAGAAGCTGTGCTAAAAAAAGAAAGTAATCAAGGTACAACAAGTGACGAAGAAGTGATTGACGATCGTTACGGGGAAGTATATGTACACGTTCAGACATATAAAGACATCCCACTTCAAATTAAAGTATTCAACAGCGATTCAGAAGAACGTTTTGGATTAAGTGAACGTTTCCTAAAAGCGATGGATGAAGTCCAAGGGGTAGAAGTTGAAAACTATATACTGTTAAGAAAATGGGTCGATTACGGGATTCGATACGGTAAAAAAACAGAAATCGGTGAAATCCTTCTTCAAGAAGTAGAAGCCGCCTATCCCGATCAACGACTAAATGAAATTATCCACCAATCAACAGTAGGTAAAGAAGATCCCATTCAAAGAGGTAGTAAAATTACGCTTGAAGAATTTAAAGTTGATGAATGGGAAAAGCGGTTCCAACTGTTAGATCAAATGCCAGATCCAGATTTAGCGGATCTTCCATTGCTTAATTTGGCACTAGAAGATGAGAAAATGTCTATTCGCCGACTCGCAACAGTCTATTTAGGGATGATTGAAGACGAGGGCGTCATTCCCTATATAGAAAAAGCTTTAAAGGATAAAAGTTGGGCAGTAAGACGAACAGCTGCTGATTGTTTGAGCGATTTAGGTTTTGAGGCTTTTGAACCTGCAGCAATCAAATTATTAGATGACCGCAATAAACTAGTCAGATGGCGTGCGGCGATGTTTTTATATGAAACAGGTACAGAACATGCGCTAGACGCTCTAAAAAGAAAAGAAAACGACCCTGAGTTTGAAGTTAAATTACAAATTCGAATGGCGATTGGAAGAATTAACGAAGGAAAAGAAGCAGAAGGTTCCATTTGGAAACAAATGACAGAGGCACGCGCAAATAATGAAACTTAAATTGAGAGCGAAGCAGTGGAATATTTATTCCATTGCTTCGCTTTTTTTATATGAATGCATCATTTTCATCATAATCTTATTCTGCGACAACGACGCAACCGATTGTGCGGGAACGTTTCAACCCGATGATTTGTCTAGGCAGTGGCGCAACAAAACCTTATGATAAAATTGATTGGAAACGCATAAAATACATATGCAAAAAATAAAAAAAGTGAAATGACAGCTTTTAAAGTCACTATTCGTTTTTTAGACACAAATAAATAATTTTTAAATGGATCTTATTTCCTGGAAATGAAAGCGATAAACATATAAACCATTAAATGGGTGTTAATTATTTTTAATCATATTTACATTATATTTATAGTTTTATTATTATAATAAGACAAGATAATGCTTAACTCTCTTTTTTTTTACTTTGCAAAATTTATTTTTTATTTTTGCTTTTTAGCCAAATTTTCCAGTATTTTAGAAAAAATATAAATAAATTTTATATTTTTTAAAATATGCGTTGAGCACTACCGCTATGTAGGTTTAAAGGCACTTGACATTTTCAATATTACGAATTTACTACCTGTACCGATTTGAATTCTAATTTTAGCTATGGTAGGTTTTTAACTATAGCAAATCTATTTTTGTTAATAAAACTAGGGGGAAAAACGTGAGAAAATTTTCAGTAGTATTTATGGCATTTGCAATGTTGCTTGTTTTAGCAGCTTGCGGTAACGATGATAAAGGTGAATCTGGAGAAGAACAAA
>JARIDM010000154.1 GCA_029263945.1 Sporosarcina sp. | reverse complement strand
TAAGTGTGGATACAATTGAGGACCATACCATGCACGCGGAATACTACTCTGTAACTGCTGATACAGCAGAGCTGATTAATACTGTAAAAGCAAAGGGCGGACGTGTCTTTGCGGTGGGGACTACTTCTGCAAGAACGCTCGAAACAATTGCAACAGCCAACAATGGTAAAATGATCGCGACTTCTGGATGGACATCTATTTTTATTTATCCAGGATATGAATTTAGAATCGTGGATGGTCTACTGACGAATTTTCATTTGCCAAAGTCAACTTTACTCATGCTGATTTCGGCACTCTCATCGAAGGAACATATTTTAGCTGCATATGCTGCAGCCATTGAGGAAAATTATCGCTTTTTTAGTTTTGGAGATGCGATGTTTATTAAACCTCCTGAAAGAAAGGATTCAAACTAATGACAGCAATCACTTACGAACATATTAAAACGTGTAAACAAACGGGTGCACGTCTTGGGATTGTTCATACACCACATGGTTCTTTTGAAACGCCAACATTTATGCCTGTTGGCACGCAAGCAACTGTAAAAACAATGTCCCCAGAAGAGTTGAAAGAAATTGGTTCAGGAATTATTTTGAGCAATACCTATCATTTATGGCTCCGTCCAGGTAATGATATTATAAAAGAAGCAGGCGGTTTGCATAAATTTATGAATTGGGATAAGCCGATTTTAACGGACTCAGGTGGTTTCCAAGTATTTTCGTTGAGTAAATTTAGAACAATCGAAGAAGAAGGTGTTCATTTTAGACATCATTTAAATGGCGATAAACTTTTTCTAAGTCCTGAAAAGGCGACGGAAATTCAAAATGACCTCGGTGCAGACATTATGATGGCGTTTGATGAATGCCCACCTTATCCAGCGACACACGCGTACATGAAAGCAAGTGTTGAACGTACGTCACGTTGGGCAGAACGCTGTCTACGTGCGCATCAGCGTCCTAACGATCAAGCCTTATTTGGGATCGTACAAGGCGGCGAATTTGAAGATTTACGTAAACAAAGTGCAAAAGATTTAGTTGCTTTGGATTTCCCAGGCTATGCGATTGGTGGATTATCAGTTGGAGAGTCGAAAGAAGTGATGAACGAAGTATTAGAGTTTACGACACCCTTACTGCCAGAAGATAAACCGCGTTATTTAATGGGGGTTGGCTCACCACGCTCTCTGATTGATGGGGCAATTCGCGGAGTTGATATGTTTGACTGTGTGCTTCCGACAAGAATTGCACGAAACGGCACATTAATGACAAGTAATGGACGCCTTGTCGTTAGAAATGCAATTTACAAAAGAGATTTCCGTCCGCTAGATGAAAATTGTACGTGTCATGTGTGCAAAAATTATAGTAGGGCTTATATTCATCATTTAATTCGTGCAGATGAAACTTTTGGGATTCGTCTAACGTCCTATCATAACTTGCACTTTTTAATAAATATGATGACGCAAGTAAGGGACGCAATTCGGAATGATCGCCTCGGCGACTTCCGAGATGAATTTTTTGAGCAGTACGGATTTAACAAACCGAATGCAAAAAACTTTTAAGTCTAGTATAATGAAACTTGTTTGAAAGGGGGAAATTAATCATGGAACTTTTACAACTTTGGCCATTTGTTGCGATGTTCGCAATTATGTGGTTCTTGCTTATTAGACCAGCTCAAAAGAAACAAAAAGAGACAAAAGCAATGCAAAGTGCTCTAAAGCGTGGAGACGAGATTATTACAATTGGCGGTATCCACGGTTCGATTGACGCAGTTGATGATACAACAATCTATTTGAAGGTATCGGATGACACGACACTTCGTATGGACCGACAAGCTGTTGGCCGCGTAACTCAACAGTAAAAGAATAGCTGTTTTTATGGTAAAGGAGCGTATAGACTTGACGAGGAATAAACCTCGTCAAGCTATACGCTCCTTTTTTATGCCTATAACTTTATATAAAGTGGGCATCCTTTTACTAAGGAGGTCGCTTATGAATGATTTAGTGATTATAGGTCTGAGAACAATTTTGTTTTACGTTATTCTTTTATTCGCTTTAAGAATCATGGGAAAACGAGAAGTTGGCGAATTAGGTGTGATTGATGTAGTGGTTTTTATTATTATGGCAGAGGTTGCTGCATTTGCCTTAGATTCACCAAATGATAAGTTAATGGAAGCGATCGTACCAATCGTCGTTCTTCTCGTCATTCAGTTAGTTAGTTCATATGTTTCACTTAAAAGTAAAAAGTTTAGGGACCTTGTCGATGGTGATCCTTCCGTTTTAATACGCGATGGTGAAATTATTGAGGCTGAAATGAAAAAACAGCGTTATAATCTAGATGATTTATTTCAACAACTACGAGAACAAAATATAGGTTCTGTAAGAGAAGTAACATTCGCTTTCTTAGAGCCTTCAGGAAACTTATCGGTTTTCACAAAGGGAGATACACAGCCTGTGCTCTCTCTTATCAGTGACGGTGTGATTCAGTCGAGACATTTAAATATTATTGGGAAAACAGATGAATGGTTATTGAATGAATTAAAAAAACAAGGCGTGAATGATCATCGGAAAGTATTTTATTGTTCACTAGAAGATGGCGCGTTAAAATACCAATTGAAATTGTCGTTTCAATGAAGGTTCAATAGTTTTTTGAAATGCATAAAATCAGTTAGTTTTATTTGTCGAGATAATAAGAGAATAAATAGGAGGAAAGTCGAAGTAATAAGACACTCTGTCATTAAGCCAACTTTACCGATTGGAATAAAAATGGGACGCATAATGACTGTCATGATGAAAGCTGCATAGGGAAGTGCGAACATTGTAAAGCCAGAAGCTGCTGCTTTGTTTTTACGTAGCGTAGCAATGTGTAGAAATGATGTGATCAGGACACCGAATCCAATTGCAAGAACTGCACCTGTTTCTTGTAGTCCAGGTTGTGAGGCTAAGACAAACATGACCGCAAGCTTTGCAATTCCACCGTAAACCGAGTTCATCATTGCCGCTTTTGCATCACCAGTTGCTTGTAAAATGGAGTACAAAGGACTTTGGATATAATAAAAGAAAAAAACTGGCGCAAGTATTGTCATGTAGCTTCCGCCTTCGACAACGTGAAATAATTTTTCAGCAAGCGCCTGTCCGTGGATGAAAAAGACCGAAGCAGCCAAAGTCCCTGTTATGGCTGATAAGCGGAGCGCTAAGTTAATGCGGTCTTGTAATTTATTGTGATTTCTTGAGGCTACGGCACCGCTTACAGCTGGGACAAGAACAAC
>JARIDM010000133.1 GCA_029263945.1 Sporosarcina sp. | reverse complement strand
TGATTTCTATAATTTCCTCTTTATCGATATCTTTCATAAAGGCATCATTATAATCACGCACCCCTTTTAAATAAGCAGCCATAAAACGTAGCGAAATCTCCTGTTCTTCATTCATAAAATTTGGCGAGCCAAGTACTAATGCAATTTGAGATTCTGGTGCATAATCTGTCGCATCCCCAAATGGGACATGAAAACCATTTTCCACGCCTTGCGCAATCAGCGGCTCAATTTGAAGTGCTGCGTCGACCGTTCCACTATCAATTGCCCCAAGCATACTACCAAAATCCGCAATGAGCACAAATTCAACGTCGTCTTTCGTCAAACCAGCATGCTTTACCATTTCTTCATAAATATATTCATCAATCGAATTATGAGAGGAAACAGCTACCTTTTTCCCTTTAAAATCGCTATACTCCTTGATTTCATCGACCATATGGTTGCCGATCACAAATGTAAAATAGGATTTCCCAGGCACATTATGTCCCTTATCAGCGATAATTTTCACATCAATGCCTTGAGCGATGGCATTAAAAAAGGAAGCAGTTGAAACGCCGCCTGCAATATCTACCTCTCCCGCTGCAAGCGCAGGGAGCATATCGTCACTATTGCTGAATTGAGCAAACTCCACTTCGATATTATAATCTTCGAAATAACCTTTCTCCGTTGCGATATAAAAACCAGCACCAGATGCAGCACCATCTTCTGCAATCACAACTTTTGCGCGCTCTTCAAGTGGAGCCAAATCACCTGAAGGAGGTTCTTTTTCTTGGTCATCAATCGTTGGCTTTACCGTCTCTTTTGGCGCACAAGCACCCAGCAGCAAGACCAGCGCGAGTAGTGAAAGTAGCCATCCATTTTTAAACCACTTTGCCATAAAACCTCTCCCTTTAGTTTTCTTCTTTTCTAGAGCGTTGTACTTCTTCTTGTAAATGCTTCCATATTTCTATAAATTGCGCAGCCATCTCAGGATTTTCCCGTATATCTTCTATCTTTCTTGGACGAGGCATATCTACTTTAATTTCTCGAATAATCTTGCCGGGTTGTGAGCTCATTAAGAGGATTCGATCCCCTAGTAATAAAGCTTCATCAATGCTGTGTGTAATAAAAAGTACTGTCTTTCTAGTTTCCGCCCAAATCGATAACAATTCTTCTTGCAAAATAAACTTATTTTGCTCATCCAACGCTGCAAAAGGCTCATCCATGAGTAAAATTTCTGGATCATTGGCAAATGCTCTTGCTATACTAACCCGTTGTTTCATACCACCCGATAACTCTTTCGGAAAAAGCCTTGAAAATTTGTCTAATCCTGTTTTCTTTAAATAATAGGAAGTCCGTTCCTCAATCGTCTCTTTTGGCAAGTGACGCATTTTGAGACCAAATGCAACATTTTCTTCCACCGTTAGCCAAGGGATAATCCCTCTTTCTTGAAATACCATCGATTGGAGGGGCCTTCCCTTCCCCTCCGTCGCAATGGTAAACCCTCCGACACTTGGTTTTTCAAGTTCAGCTAGAATGCGGAGGAGCGTGGTCTTTCCGCAGCCGCTTGGGCCAACTAGACAAACAAACTCCCCTTCGTTAATCGTTAAACTAATATCATCAAGGGCCGTGACACTCCCTTGTTTTTTATAGAATGCTTTTGTTAATTGATTGATGGAAATCTTCTTTTTCTTAGCCATCCGCTCACCTCCACGGCAATATTTTTTTCTGTATTCCCCGTAGCAAAAGTGAGAAGAGATAGCCAAAGAATGAGATTAGAATAAGCCCGACATACATTTCTTGAAGTAGAAATGCCTTGTATGAGGTCCAAATTAGAAAACCAATACCAGAAGTTGCCCCCATCATTTCTGCAGCTACGATTGTTAAGAGTGCAATCGCCTGCCCCATTTGAATGCCTTCCAACATAACTGGCATGGCTCCAGGTAATGCAATTTTCAGAAAAAAGTTAACCCTACCTGCACCATAATTTTTGGCCACATCTAAATAGATTGAATCGATATTAATGACACCTGCTACGGTATTAATGACTACTGGAAAAAATACACTTCCTGCAATCGTAATCACTTTTGACAAATCCCCAATCCCAAATAGGATAATAATAATCGGGAGAAGTGCCAATGTCGGAATAGGCATAAGTGCCATGACAATCGGTGACACAAAATGACGGATTGGAGAATAGAGACCCATGAGCAAACCAATGACCACGCCTGGAATCACACCTAATAAAAAACCTAGAAAAATACGGTAAAGGGAAACCCCGATATGTTCCGCAAGTACACCACTCGAAATCATTCCCCAAAACGTTGTTACAATTGCAGTCGGTGGCGGAAAGAACCGCACATCTATTAATCCCGTCCTCGATAAAAATTCCCATACTAATAATAGGAAGATGGGCGATGCAATCGTCAACATTTGTTTTAGACGCTCTTTCGTTTGTCTTTTTCTCCATTCACGTTGTTCAACTTCAAACGGATCATGCCCAAACTCCGCTTCTTTTTTCTCCAACGTTCACCACCTCTTCATATAAATTGTATGTCATAATCTAGGTAAGTGTGTTGGGCGCAAGTAGGTTTAATAAACATTCCGCAAAAAATATACTCAAATGAAAAAACCATAGAATGATCTCTATGGTTTTAAGGGTAGCGATTTAATTACGCCAAGCATTCATACCGCCCGACACATTTAATACATTGGCGAATCCCGCTTTTTTTAATTGTGCTGCTGCTTTGGAACTTCTCATACCACTTTGACAAATGACAACCGTTTCTTTAGATGCATCCAATTTGCTGATTGCACCGCTTAACGTATTCAACGGAATATTCTTGAATTCTTTAATATGGCGTCCTTTATATTCAGCAGGAGTTCGTACATCTATAAACTGCTTCTTTTTATCCTTCAGCAGCCCTTTCAAATTCTCTGTTGAAATAGATTGAACTCCTTTTGTTGGCATCACTCGCCAAATAACAAATGCAATCACTAAAATAATCATACCCCATACCATAATTACTCTCTCCTTACTGTTCTTTCTTAAAATATACGATAGGGGGTATATAAAAGCAATTTAATTGCCTACTATAAAATTATCGGTAGCCTCAGTTCTAAAAAAAGCGATATACTAATGATATGACAAAACTTACAGCAAACCAAATCCAACAATTGAATAGTTACAGCGTTTATGTCATTCCCCCACAGCAGAAGTTGTTTACGTTGAAGGACTTATTAAATACGCCAACTGTAGGGGATGCGCTTACCGCTGCGCAAACTGTAAGTCAGTCCCCCAATAAAACAGTTGCAGCTTCTTACCTATTGCGGCGAATAGGCATGTTCATTTCCATGCAATTTTATAATTTAACGTTGTATGATGAAATCTGGAAAGGTCAGCCCCACGAGCTTATCTTTGGTGCAAAAGAGGAGTTTGGGAATCTTGCAGTTAGCCTTTTTGCACATGAAGAAGATTGGGTAGAGATTAATGACGTGGACCGACGTTCAACCATTCAATTTATCTTAAAAGAACAGTGTCATACAATCATTGAACAAGTTCGCAGCACTTCACCCATAGCAGCCCTTACCCTATGGGAGAATATCTTCGGTTTTTTACTTTGGCATTACCATGTATTCCTTGAAGACCCTAGTACTTCGGACATTGCAAGGACCGATCTAAACATCCTTAAAGATGACGCTGTATGGGAAGGGATTGCTGCTCACTCGTTATTTGCAACCTATTTAAAAGGCAAAGAACCTGGCGCTCTTTTAAACACAACAGTCCGCACCACATGCTGTTTGTCAAAAGACGTACCTGGCCTTATGCAATGTGGCTATTGCCCACTGAAAAAGTAAAGTTCTACTTATATCGATAAGAAATAAACCAGATTTTCACGGAATATATGGTGCCACTTGCCACACCTCCATAAAAGAAGCCCATGAAAACACCCGCAGCTAAATTACCAGGATGACTTATAAATATTGATAAAAGCAAGCCTATGACTGTTGCCGCGGTCGAAAAATAGGTTTCAGGCATTTTAAAGCTAATTTTCAATAAAATAATTATAAAGATGATCACTGGAATTGCCCAGAAAGCATCCCATATATTTGTATGAATTACGGGAAACTCATTTAACATAAGCCTCAGTCCTTTATAAATAAAAGGATGCCCAACATTTAGCGATAAATACATGACACAACAAAGCCTAGAAGTAGACTCGTTCATTCTCTTCTAGGCTTTTCTATATATATATTTCGTTTAGATGGATCTTATCCTAAACTTCTTGACTCGCAGTTGCTTTAATTTCTTTACGTCTTTCGTAGACGTTTCTCACAATTACTTTCCCAACCGCGTATGCAGGAATTGCCAGAAGGATTCCAAGGAATCCAGCAATGTTACCCGCAGCTAAAATAATTGTAATGACGGTCAGCGGATGAATATCGAGTGTTTTTCCCATTACATTTGGTGTGATTAAGTTACTATCTGTTTGTTGCGCAACGAGCGTCACCAAACTTACATAAATAACCATTTGTGGCGGGCCTTGTATAAAACCGATGACCAATGCTGGTGTAAATGCAATCCACGGGCCAATAAATGGAATGACATTCATAAAGAACGCAAAAATAACAAGTAACAATGCATACTCTAATCCAATGATTTTATAACCAACAAACATAATAATCGCTAAAATGAAACTGATTAATAACTGGCCTTGAATATACGTACGAAGCACGTTATCTATATCACTTAGGGTCTTATTAACCCATATTTTCTTTTTACCAGTAAAGAATCCAGAAATAAAAGGGGCCAATTTCTCATGGTCTTTTAGCATGAATATAAAGAAGAATGGCACAAGAATCAGTTTAAATGCCGCTTGAACGATTGACTGGAAAAACTGCACTATTAATTTACCGAATATGACAGCAATCGACTGTACCGAATTAATCGCATTGTCTATCGCTTCGTTCAGTTGTTCAGGTAAATCATCACGGTGCTGAATAACATATTCCGTCTTCTCCGTAATTTCTTTCGCAATTGTTGGTGCACTTTCAACCAAGTTATCAATTTGTTTTATCACAGGAGGGCCTATAATCGCGATAAAAATCCAGAACAACCCTACCACACAAATGAGAATGGCTAAAATACTCCCCCAACGTGGTACTTTACGTTTTTCCAAAAAACGTTGCAACGGTTCCGTCACGTAAAAAAGAACTGCAGCTAGTAATAAAGGAATAAAAATCGTTTGAGCAATAATCAATAAAGGCGAAAACATCCAATTTATTTCTACGAAGTATTTTGCAATGAGTAAAAACAGTAAAATTCCTATACCCGCTTGAAACCATAACTTTTTCGTCATATACCTCACTTCCTTTCTCTCCAATAAATTATGTATATTGTTTCAATCATACATTGTTTTACGCCTCAGGTCGAAAGAAGTTTCAGTATTGTTTAAAATAATGTCCTCTAGCGATCATCTGCTGTTTCCCTCCTTATTAAACGACAGAATATGATACACTTAACGTTCTAGTAGAATCGAATAAAGCGCTTGTTTATAAATGAGGAGGATTTCAAAATTGAGTAAAAAAATGATTGCATTGATATCGGTTATTCTGATTGCGGGACTATCCATATGGTATATGAATAATACAGCTTATGAAAAAAGATCTGAAAGCCGTATCCATAAATACATGGAAGCACAAGGCATTGACGAAAACCAAATCACGACTGAAATCTCCCAAAAAGATATCGAAAATGGCGAGTGGAAAATTGTTTACATACTTCAAGGTGAAGAGACTATTACCTATGAATATGCCTACGATAGAAACATCGATGCTGTACGACTCACCGTTTATGAACCTGAATCACAAGAACACAAAATCATGAAAGAAGGCATGAACTATCCACCCCTTGCGGATGATTGGGTTACTTTTGATGAAGAAGGCAAAATTCAAATTCCATAAGCGAATGCTAGCTATAGACTTTCCAACGTTATATGGTCGATTCGCCCATATAACGGTGGAAATCGCCCATAAGCCAAAACAAAAAGCAGAAAAAAGCGTAGCTCCAATGAAGAGGGCTACGCTTTTTCCTTACTGCTTTTACATGTTTCGCGGAAAATTTGTACGTTCTTTATTTCATATTCACAAACTGTTCTTACTGACGCATTCTACTTAAACTCGTCAATGCAGTTTGAGCGATCCGACTGTCTTCTTAAGCCATTTCGGCAAGGGCGTTACATCGTTCTTTATGCAACGTTCACCTTCTACAGCCAGCCTTCAAGATGCACTTTAACAAAAAACTTACTGCTTACTACTAGTTGATACATATGCTGTCCGTTCCAATCCATCTATCTTCACAATTGGACGAACTAAGTGAAACCTTAAATCTTGGTTCCCGACGAGCATGTTATCGCCAGTCAAGCAAATTTTCCGCCAAGGCTGTGCAAATCCATCAACAAAAGTTTTCTGGTAGGTTACTCGTCTACAAGAGTACTTCAGCGATTGTTTAGCCTTGTATTTATAGTATACCCAAGACTTTAAAAAGCTAAACCTCTTTTTCTAATTAATTTTAACTTTCTTTTTAACGAGCACAACATAGGATAAAACAGCAATCAGCGCCGAAGCGAAAATAATCGCACCCATTGGGATTGCCGTTTCTTCACCCGCGACACCTACAAGTGGTGCAGTGATTGAACCCAACATGAAAGGAAGAAGTCCTAGTAGCGCTGATGCACTTCCTGCAATATGCCCTTGTGATTCCATCGCCAATGAAAAAGAAGCGGTTGAAATCACACCGATAGAAGCCACGAAAACAAAGATTGGAATAATAAGTGTTAGCAACGGTCCATTAAACAACACCGCGCCGAGTAAAAATGTTCCCGCAGAAATAGACATCAGTAACCCAATTTCTAAAAACTGCCTTTCTGTTAAAACACCTGTCAAACGTCCAACTGTTTGGGTACCTAAGATTAACCCAAACCCATTCATCCCAAAGAGTAAACTAAATGTTTGTGGCGACACACCATATATATTTTGATAAACAAACGGCGTCCCTGCTACGTAGGCGAAAATTCCCGCCATAATAAATCCTTGCGCAAGTGCAGACCCCATGAATTCTCTATTGTTGAGTAAGGATAGGAAATTTTTTATTGTGGTTGAAATATTACTTGGCACACGTTTTTCTTTCGGCAATGTTTCATCCATTCTCCATAAAATAATAACAAATAATAAAAAGCCAATGACACTCAACGTCAAAAAGATCCCAGTCCAATCTGTGAATGCCAGTACGCCTCCTCCAAATATAGGCGCTAGAATAGGGGCTAAGTTATTAATTAACATTAAAAGTGCGAAGAATTTGGTTAATTCTCGACCACTGTACACGTCTCTCACAATCGCTCTGGAAATGACAATTCCTGCAGATGCCGCAAATCCTTGGAAGAAACGAGCTGCAATAAAGAATTCTATGCTCGGGGAAAATGCACATAAAGCAGATGCAACAAAATAAGCGATTAAGGAAATTAATAGAGGTTTTTTCCGTCCATGTACGTCACTCATTGGTCCGAGAAGGAGTTGACCTAATCCGATCCCCAATAACGTAGCAGTTAAACTAACCTGGACGAAGGAAGCCGTTGTATCGAATGCGGCAACAATCGTAGGAAATGAGGGTAGATACATATCAATTGTCAAGGGGCCCATTGCCGCTAACGTACCCAGTAATAATGCAAATCTAAAGCGTTTAAAACCTGTTAATTCCATATTCGTACCGACCTTTCAGAGTAAAGAAGCACACCACAAACAAGAAAACCGCTGCAAAGAGGCCCCCTAAAAAATTAAGAGTAGGCCCTTTTCCAACGATTTACATAGACAAAAGAAGTTCCTTAAATGTTCTTTTTATCTTTTGTTATTCAGAATTCCTTACTTATAGTTACATTATTATAGCATTGTTTTTGTGATTTGACTGCTCTTTTGTACGATCCACAGGAATCATTAGCATTTCTCAAAACATATGTCTTCCGGACTATTTGTTTTAAGAAATTACATCCTAATTGGTTTTTGAGTTACTAAATACACATTTATTTCTTAATTCTAGTAAAGTAACTTGAAATCAAGCAATTATTACGTACCCTTATTTATTACTTTACGAATGAATAATTACAGTGAATTATCTATTTATTAATGATAGAGTAAAGTTACAGATACGTTAAGTCTTCATAGAAATGAGGTTGTAACACTTTGAAAATAGGGCAACTTATCAAAATGGAGCGAAAAAAACAAAGCATAAAACAAGATGTGCTCGCCCGTGGAATTTGTTCACCTTCTCACTTAAGTAAAATAGAAAGTAGTGCCACAGTCCCTGGTGACAAAGTTCGACAACAATTATTAAAACGACTCAATGTGTCAATAAATGAAAATAGAGTCAATCCATCCGCGCA
>JARIDM010000122.1 GCA_029263945.1 Sporosarcina sp. | reverse complement strand
AGGCTTTCCAGCTTCTTTAACAAGAAGTGCGGAGAACTCATGTTTACGACGACGAATGATTGCGGCTGCTTTAAATAGAACATCCGCACGGAATTCTGGTTTTACTTTTCTCCACGACTCATAGGTTGTATCTGCAACGGTCATTGCCTTTTCTGCAAGCTCACGGCTCGCTTTAGATACACGGCCTATTAATTCTTCTTTATTTGCTGGATTCGTAGAGATTAATTTTTCTTCTGTTGTAATACGTTCTCCCCCAATAATGAGTGGATAATCTTGCCCAAGATACGCTTCGACTGTCTTCAAACCTGCTAACATCGCTTCTCTATTTTCTTTTTGTGCAAAATCAGTAAAAGGTTCGTGTTTGTATGGAATCAATTTTTTCCCTCCTAAAATGGTTTTAGGTGCAAAAAAAGTTTGCACTTTGGTTTCGTTTACCTATATAATAATGCAAAAGATTGTTGCTAATTTCAAGTATTATTCACTAATTGTTCAAAACTATTTAGTAGAAGGTGATATTTTGGGAGATTCTGAAAATATTCTTTTTCCGTTTTATGCATTTGCTGTCGAAGAGGCAACTGTTGGGATTCACGCAATTGACCATGAAGGGAAGACGATACTCTATAATAAAAAAATGAAGGAAATCGAAGGACTTGCCCTTGAGGATGTACAAGATCGTTCTATTTTGGAGTTATTTAATTTTGATTATGAAGAAAGCACATTACTCAAAGTACTGCAAAGTGAAAAGCCATTATTAAACGTCAAGCAAACTTATTGGAATCAAAATGGGATTGAAATTACAACCATTAACAACACTTATCCTATTTTCGAAGAAGGGTTATTGATTGGTGCAATTGAATTGGCGCGAGATATCACTACTTTAGAGAAATTTAGGCACCAACCTTTTGACCAAACTAAAGACCTGGCCTCATTCAGTCAAATTATTGCCGCGTCCTTAGCGATGAAAACAGTCATTTCCACAGCCAAAAAAGCAGCAAAAGCACGTCTACCTGTTTTGTTAATCGGTGAAACAGGTAATGGCAAAGATTTAATTGCACAAAGTATCCATTCAGCGCTTGTGCCTGCGAACAGTGAGTTTTATGCCCTCCACGGTCACAGGACCGATACGTTAACCATTAATAAATTAAGTGAATCAATGAAGATTACAAGTAACTGCACGTTATTTTGCGAACGTATTGACCTCTTATCCATCCCATTACAACAACAGTTACTCGAATTTCTATCGCAGACCAATGGAGAACATACGCAATATATCGCAAGCATTGGAGATGACCCCGTTGCATTAATTGCAGCGGGTACTTTAGTCAAAGAACTGTATTATTTCTTTGCCTCCATTGCGATTCAAGTACCGCCTTTACGTGAACGCAGAGAAGATATCGCACCTTTCGTTTCTGCCTATTTAACAAGAAGGAATACACAATACAAAGCTGCGTTAACAGGTATGACAACAGAAGTTGAAACTCTTTTCAATGAGTATACGTGGCCGGGTAACATACGCGAATTAGAATTCTTACTTAATGAAATCACTTCACTCGCAACAACTGAAACAGCAATCACTTATGACATGTTACCGCATCATTTTCGTGTCAAACGTGCTGATTTAAAAGAGGACGAAAAAGTAGC
This sequence comes from Sporosarcina sp., assembly GCA_029263945.1. Taxonomy (GTDB): domain Bacteria; phylum Bacillota; class Bacilli; order Bacillales_A; family Planococcaceae; genus Sporosarcina. Next base: position 2,093 of record JARIDM010000122.1, on the reverse strand, counting down.
AGGCGACTTTCTTTTCCAACGTCATAAAGATTTCTTACCACTTGAAGCGTATTTGCATGAAGCAGAAGTCTATTACATTCAAAAGGCGATGAAACTCTATGACGGTAATGTTACTAAAACAGCCGAAGCACTTGGGATGAGTCGACAAAGCTTACAATATCGTTTGCGGAAAATAAAAAAATGAAAGACGGACATCTAAAAACATCTAATACCATTAATGATTTTGAAGTGAAAAGCATTAATTTAACGCTTAGAAAAAACAAAGAAAAGCTCGAATGGATTGATACGTGCATACCAATCCATTCGAGCTTTTTTATAGGGCTAACTTTTTGCTTTTCACAAGTACCACAAGTATACTCCCAAACTATTCAATCCGAGCATTTAGCTATTTCTTTCACACTAACTGATTTTCAATGATTCCTTTATAGTCTCGCGTCATTTTGAAAATTGAGCATGAAATGGTTCGGTTCTTCATAGACCATAAATTCGTATCCTTGCGCTTTGAAGAACTGAATAATTTCTGGGAGCACTTCTAACGTTTGTTTCTTTTCGTGCATCAATATAATTTCTCGATTGGAAGTTGTCCCCTCTTGGATGTTGCGCACTATTTGAGACGGGTTACCTGCTAGTTCCCAGTCTTTAGAGTCAATTGTCCAATCCCACACTTTAATGTTCGCGTTGGCAAGTTGCGCTCTCATTTGTTCATCCTTCAAACCTGGTGCTGATCCATAAGGAGGCCGCACTAGACGAGCAGACTGCCCCGTAATTTCATGAATCAAGTCTAGTGTTTCAATCATTTCCGGCACAAATTTCCGTTCTGTATATAGCTTCTTAAAATCATGAGTCATGCTGTGACCGCCTATGTAATGCCCTTCTTGTATCGCTCGATTCACACCCTCTTGTAAGTGTTCTTTTTTTAAGTTACTCCCTTGCATGAAAAATGTCGCTTTCACTCCATGCTCCTGCAAAACCTCTAAAAATTGTTCAGTCCATTTGCTCGGACCATCATCGAACGTCAAGTAGACTACTTTTTTTAATGGTTGTTCTTCAGCAATTAGTTCTTTCTTTTCAGGTTGTACGTCTACGGATGGGGTCGATTCTTTTCGCTTTTCAACGATTTTCGGAATGTCTGAAGATTTTTTTATATTCTCAACTGGCTTCTGCATAGGTGAAGGTTCACTGGATGAACTAGATAATCCTTCTGCTGAATAGGTTTTTCCAACAAAAAAGCCGATGCTAAATAACAGTAGAAGTAGGAGTATAAAATAAGGTCTTTTTAATCTTTTCTTTTTCGGTGTGTCGTTTTGTTGTGATACGTTCATGTGAGTCTAATCCTCCTATCAATCAATAAATTACCAGAATCTGTGTGGTTCTTTTTCAATGCTTATGTACACGAGTCTTCTGACAAAATGATGCGCAGCAGATAATTTCCGTCATCTGCTGCTAGCGCATCAACGAATATAAGTATTCCCGACTAGTACATCACGCAAAATTTCAGATGGAATTTCAAACGTAACCACTCCCATGTAACCAGGAGCAATGTCATATTTATCAAAAGAAATGACGAGTTTATGATCTGTTGTGATATAGAAATCTTGACGCTCTTGAATTGAATCAAACTCAAATCCTTCTTCTTCTGTAGAAAAATACACTGTATTTCCATCGACCGTCATTTGTCTCTTCATCTCGTCTTTAATGTAGGAAGTGATAACTTGGATATAAGAATCATCCTTAAAAAGACTTGGCAAGGTGAGTAATATATTATTTTGTTTATCAATCGTATCATATTGCATCGTCGTAGAAGACGAGCCTGCCGTTACTTCTTCATAACGGGCAATCGATAAGAGTTGTTCTGTATCCGTTTTTACTTCATAACCCGAATCGATTCCTAAATAGCCAGACCCCGCTTCTTCCATATCACTAATCTCTTCTTTAAATTGCTTATACAGCGCTTTGTTTTCTTCAATATATTTGTCATTCAATACAGCTTGTAAGCCTTCATTTTCCAATCCACTAATCGCTGGTGTTTTTAATTCAGCTTGGTAGGTCTCTTCATCTAACGAGAGCGTCTGTACCGTGAATACTTCAACAAT
>JARIDM010000010.1 GCA_029263945.1 Sporosarcina sp. | reverse complement strand
CAAATCTAACGAAGGCAAATATTCTGCAAGAACCAATTGATCGATACCTGCCAGTTTATACGTTTTATAATTTAAGTTTCGGTTTTCAATGTCTTGTGCATAAGACAATAATGTTCGCTCTTGATCTCCGATTAACCCGGTCAAATTACTAGATACTACTGTTCCTTCGGCATTTAAAATCACCACATTATTGCCTTCACTTGTATATCCTGCATAAAACTGTCTGAATTCGATTTCCGCTATCCCTACATACATCACCCCATAATTTCTCCCACTATTTCTATCCGACAATGCTTTCGATGCTATAATAGCGGGTCTTCTCGGCTCATCCAAATACTGATCATTATAATGATAGGACAACCTCGTCGGATTTTCGTAGGCATTTAGCGTAATTGGATGCTTACGTAATGCTTCATCTGTAATTGTCCAGTAAATTCGATTCGTTGAGAAATCACGTCCATTTCTTCCAATTAGCATTACACCTATGTCATATGCATCTAAATGTCTTCGAATTTGGTCCATCTGAACATTCATCCGGTAATAAGAAGTCGTCATTTCAAGCGCGCCACCATCTTCTTCTGTTAGATAACTTCTTACCGTTGCACTTCGTTCGATATTATTAAACGTATTCACAACAGAATAGTTAAACTCTTCCACGCTTTTTTGAATTTGCGTCAGAATTTTAGAATTTGTAATACTAAATGTTTTTGTGAAAAGTTTTTCAGACATTTGCAATGTGCTTAGTGTAATTGTAATTGTAATCGCGACAATACTGACAAACATCACCATGAAAATTTTAGTCATGATCCCGATATTAGTCATGCGTTCTAGCATCGTCTTCATTGTTCTCTTTTCCTTGTACTAAAATATTTCCTCCGATAACTACTCGGCGAGGCTCCCATTGCTTTTTTAAATACGCGACAAAAATAACTATGGTCTGTATAGCCTACCAATGTACTAATTTTAGCAATGGAATGGGCTTCCTCTTGTAACAATTCAATCGATTTGCGAATACGTACTTGTTTTAAATACTCACTAAAATTTTGATGGCTATGATCGCTAAAATAATTTGATAAGTAGGATGGATTATAGTGAAATTTCCTTCCCATTTCAGTTAAATTTAAAGGTTCAGCATAATGTTCGTCTATATAGTCAAGTAACTTTTGAATATTTGACTGGCTTGGTTTAATCGATTCTATTGCTACAACTGCTTTTGCCTTTGCGATAAAGTTATTAAGCATGCATAAGGTTTTTGGAGCATCAAGTGCTTGATCGACCAACGAGATATATGTATATTTGTCGGTCTTAAGTTCTCTGCTGTCGTAGTCCATATTCTCTAAAAGGATAGCTATGTTAAATATTATATTTCCTAATAATGCCTTTAATTCAAATTCATCTGTCGTATATTGGTGCAAGAGTTGTTGTAGATAAATGGCTAAATAGCTAAACGCAGTGTCGAATTCGTGGTTTTGAATGAGCCTCGTAAACTTTGTTAATTGAAATTGTTTTTCAAGGACAGGTGTTTTCGGGATTTCATCATATATAAAGACGTCTCTTTCTGGTAAATAAAAACGATACTGTATAAGTGGCAACAACTTTTTTTCATACTGATGTTTTAGATCCAATACATTCGTAAACGGTGCCGATAAAAACCATCCTAAATTGGCCTCACGAAGCCGAAGAGATACTGAAAGTGTTTTAATATATTCTTTAATTGTTTGAATTTGGTTTTTTTCACAATTAAATAATAGAACACACTTACCTCCACGCGTTGGCAATCGGTAGATGTCAACATGTCTAAAATTACTTTTACACGCTTGTTCTATGTCTCGAACGATTTTTTCATCGTCAAGATTTGGTTGATTTACATTTTTTTTTAGATCGAGGGCAAGCATACAGAAGGTAGAATTAAAAAGTGTTTCTTCATATGAAATGATGTCTACTTGCGTGGCCACATTCCCAGCCATTAGTTTTTCTAACAATCGCATGACAGGTTTTTCTAAAGGCTTTCCTTTGCTATTTTGCAGCTTCATACCTGGTATTTTTTGTGCAGCTTCTTTCAATGCCTTTAATAACTGGGGACCTTCTAATTGTGGTTTAAGGATATAGTCAGAAATACCAAGTTGGAATGTGGACCGCACGTAATCAAATTCTCCAAAACTACTCAAGATGATAATTTCAATTTCAGGATACATCTCTTTTAACTTTGTCGTTAATGCTTCCCCGTCCATTATGGGCATCACCATGTCCGTAATCACAATATGTGGGTGAAGGCTTTCTACTAATGTGAGAGCTTCTGCACCATTTGTGGCTTCACCTACTAAGTCAAAGCCTTCTTCTCCCCACTCAATGGAGTGTTTGATACCATGTCTAATTAAAAGTTCATCATCCACAATCAGTACGTTACATTTTTCAAATGCGGACATGGGCTCCCCCCCTTTTTATTAATCTAACTATAACACCGTATTCAGAATTTTCCATCGTAATTTAAACCGATCTCATCCTAAGGTTTATTGTTATGCCGCCCTACATAGAATTGAGTTGAAACGTTTTCGTGCAGTGTGTTCCGTCGTCATAGCCCAAAAAGAACATCCAAAACTGACACTGTTTTCAGCTAATTTTAACTTAAATCTAATTTTTCTAATCTTTTAGTCTTCCATTTTTAAAAACTAATGTTATACTTTGTCTACTATTAAAGGAGGCCTTTAAAAATGACAGAAAGAAAGGTAAAATGGGGCATTTTGGGCACCGCAAGTATCGGTAAACGCTCAGTTATTCCAGGCATTCAAGAATCTAGTAGAAATACGGTGAGAGCGGTTGCAAGTCGTTCCCTTGAAAATGCACAAGCTTTTGCAGATGAATTAGGCATTCCTACAGCATATGGTAGTTATGAAGAATTATTAAAAGATCCTGACATCGATGCAGTTTATATCCCCCTTCCAAACCACCTACATAAAGAGTGGACTCTTAAAGCTGCAAAAGCAGGCAAGCATATCTTATGTGAAAAACCAATTGCCTTGGATGAAACAGAAGCAGCAGAAATGATTGACACTTGTCAGCAAGAGAACGTCCTTTTAGCAGAAGCGTATATGTACAGACACCAGAAAAGATATGAAGACATCAAAAAACGAATGGCTGACGGTGAAATTGGCGAAATTCGTGCACTTCGTGGCGTGTTCACGTTTGAAGGCTCCCAAAATACAAGCAATATTCGTTTCACTAAAGAATGGGGCGGCGGCTCTATTTATGATGTGGGCTGTTACCCAATCAGTGCCGCTAGATTCCTATTAGACGAAGAACCTTCGGCTGTAACCACACATGCTTTTTTCTCTCCAGAACACGGCAACGTCGATATGATGGCAGCTGGCTTAATGGAATTCTCCAACGGTGTCGCCTTATCTTTTGATTGTGGCATGTGGGCAGAGTTTAGAAATGAGATGGAGATTCTCGGAACGAAAGGGAGAATTGTCATGAAAGCAGCTTACCTTGGCGACCAATCGTATGACCTGATTCAAAATGGGAAAGTCACCCATGTTGAAGATGAAAACATTAATCCGTATGCATCACAGGCTGATGATTTTGCAACAGCCATCCTTGATGAAAAACCACTAAAATTCTCTTCTCAAGACATTATTAACAATATAAGAGCCGTTAAAGGTGCACTTACTTCAGCGGAAAATCAAGAAAGAGTTATTTTCAACTAACATGTAGGGAGGACATTATGCAAAACATTGAAATCGGAAATCTAGCTAAAAAACCAACTGGACTCATTATGGGGACCGATTACTTCACCCCAGAAATTATCGACAAAGTTTCAGAAGTACTTGATAATTATATGGCGATTGGCGGGAATACCTTAGACACCGCCTACGTTTATGCAGGCGGGAAAAGTGAACAAGCGATTGGCATATGGATGGAAGAAAACAAACGTCGTAATGATGTGATTCTGTTAACAAAATGCGGACATCCCAATAAAAACGGTCCAACCATCAATAAAAAATCCATTGATGAAGAACTTGACATTAGTTTAGATAGACTTCGAACAGATTACATTGAACTGTATGCACTGCACCGCGATGATGTAAATGTACCTGTCGGTGAAATCCTCGAAATCCTTAACGAACACGTAGAATCCGGTAAAATTAGTAGCTTCGGTGGTTCTAATTGGTCTACTGCACGCCTTCAAGAAGCAAATGAGTATGCTAAAAAAAATGGACTCATTGGTTTTTCATTTAGCAGTCCAAACCTTAGTTTAGCAAAGGCCCAAGACCCATACTGGCCAGGTTGTGTGTCCGTCAATGATGAAATACTTGCTTGGCATGAGCAGACGAAACTCCCAATATTCTCTTGGTCTGCACAAGCACGTGGATTTTTTACAGGGCGTTTCACACGAGAAGATCGTTCCAACGAAGCCCTCGTGCGCGTATTTTATAACGATGAAAACTGGGAACGTTACAGAAGAGCTGAGCAACTTGCTAAAGAAAAAGGTGTAGGAACAATTCAAATCAGCTTGGCTTATGTGCTGAATCAGGCATTCCCAACGGCCGCAATTATTGGCCCTCAAAACCATGCCGAAATGCTTTCGTGTAGGGAAGCCGCTGAAATACCACTCACCCAAGATGAAATTAAATGGCTTGACCTTCGCATTAAATAACCGCTAAAAAAATGTCTCGTTGACTACGCAACGGGACACTTTTTCATCTTATTTAAATGTTGGCAACCAATCGCCGTGCGCTTCAATTAAATCATCACATAACGATACTATCTCATCCATCGATAATTCAGCCGCAGTATGAGGGTCTAACATCGCTGCGTGGTAAATATGCTCTTTCCTACCTGTCATCGCTGCTTCAATCGTAAGCAATTGGGTATTTATATTTGTCCGATTTAACGCCGCTAACTGCTCTGGTAAATCTCCTACATAAGTGGGTGTGACGCCACTCGCATCTACAAGACAAGGTACTTCTACAACAGCATTTGTCGGTAAATTACGAATTAATCCACCCGTATTCAATACATTTCCACCTATTTTAATCGGTTGATTCGTTTCCATCGCCTCAATGATATAAGAACCATACTCATTCGAACGTTCGTGTGTTAATGCTTGATTGTCCACTATATCGCCACGCATTTTCTTCCAGTCTGCAATCTGATTCACACACCGTTTTGGGTATTCATCCAATGGAATATTA
>JARIDM010000083.1 GCA_029263945.1 Sporosarcina sp. | reverse complement strand
TTTTGTACGATCCACAGGAATCATTAGCATTTCTCAAAACATATGTCTTCCGGACTATTTGTTTTAAGAAATTACATCCTAATTGGTTTTTGAATTACTAAATACACATTTATTTCTCAATTCTAGTAAAGCAACTTGAAATCAAGCCATTATTACATGCCTTTATTTATTACTTTACGAATGAATAATTTCAGTGAATTTTCTTTCTATTAATGATAAAGTAAAGTTACAGATACGTTAAGTCTTCATAGAAACGAGGTTGTAACACTTTGAAAATAGGGCAACTTATCAAAATGGAGCGAAAAAAACAAAGCATAAAACAAGATGTGCTCGCCCGTGGAATTTGTTCTCCTTCTCACTTAAGTAAAATAGAAAGTAGTGCCACAGTCCCTGGTGACAAAGTTCGACAACAATTATTAAAACGACTCAATGTGTCAATAAATGAAAATAGAGTCAATCCATCCGCGCATGCTTCTACACAATTTTTTGAACGGTTCGAAAAACTTTTAGGGAAACGTGACAATATCGCAGCAAATGAATTACGCAAAGATATTCTCTGCTTTTTAGAAGACTATCCTCTCTATCAACATAAAGTGAGTCTGCTTATACTGAACAACCGTTTAGATCTAATTACGACAAAGGATTTAACGACGACCAAACAAAACTTTTCTCTACTCGCTTCTATCCAAGATGAGATGACTTTGAAACAGAAATTTCATTTGAATTTTAATGAAGGCATCATCGCTTATATGGAAAATAGATATACCAACGCTTTACATATATTCACAGATCTCTACAGACAGCAAAAAGAATTGGCTATAGAGGATTGGGAACTAGCCGACCTCCATTATGTTTTAAGTCTCGCCTCTTTATCTGATTATCGATTCATCGCAACGATTAATCATGTTCAAGAAGCATTAATATATTACAATACACAAATACTAATAAAACGATCCATCGAATGCTTACTTGTACTAGGACTTGCTCAAAAACATAACGGGGATATAAACGAAGCCATTAAAACGTTTAACAAAGCACAAGAGATTATGAAAAATACAGACACGATTGAATACATTGGGATCATCCAACATAACTTAGGGGCTTGTTATTCATTAAATGAAGATAGCGAACGCGCATTGTTCCATTTTAATGAAAGCCTAAAAGTAAAAGAGGACCCATTAGAAAAAATCACGACCATATTAGCAATCGTTAAAGAATATAAAAAAACAAATTTCATAGATGCAGCAAAAAAATGGTTAGCTGAAGGGTTTTCATTGCTTAACCAATTAAATACAGATGACCGATCTCTTTACTTTCAACATTTTACAGTTTACAAAGCGCTTCTCTATAATGAAAAGAACTTCCTACCTATCTTTGAGTCCACTTTAAAGTACTTTGAAAGTAAGCAAAATTATTATAGGTGTTATGTATATTGCAACATTTTAGCTGAGAAGTTGGCAGCTGAACATAAATTTAAACTAGCAACAATCCATTATAAAAAAGCCTTTGATTATCATTTAAAGTACAGAAAACTAAATTATTGGGAGGATTTAACATGAAGAAAACAGTAGTAGCTATTCTTATGTTAGTTAGTATTCTTGGTACAACGGTTGCTCTTAAGACAGACGTCGCTGAAGACCAAAAGCCAATCATTACAGAAGTAACACCCACTGATAAGCATACCTAATCCCATCATTGTCTTGTGGTTAAAATTTTAGTTTTGGGGCACATTAACTAAGATCGATACGACGAGGAGGAAGATATTCAGTATGAAT
>JARIDM010000008.1 GCA_029263945.1 Sporosarcina sp. | reverse complement strand
GGCGTCCAAGAAGGCGTGAGTGCGGTGGAACGGTTTGGGATTTCATTGACAAAAAACGACCGTACGCTTGGATTGGCGCTTGGAGGGCTGGACAAAGGAACCTCTCCATTACGGATGGCGCAAGCGTTTTCTGCGTTTGCGAATGGTGGTGTAATGGAGGAAGCGCATGCGATTACAGAAATTAAAGATTCTGAAGGTAACGTGCTCGGGAAGTGGCAGGGTGAGTCTGTCCAGGTGACGGATGCGGAAGTTGCCCAGAAAATGACCCACATGTTGCAAGGGGCTGTAGAGGAAGGAACTGGGAAAAAAGCACAAATTTCCGGTATGGACGTAGCGGGGAAGACGGGCTCGACACAGCTTCCGTTTGAAGGAGTGGACGGTTCCAAAGATCACTGGTTCGTCGGTTATACACCTGACATTGTTGGTGCAGTTTGGCTCGGATATGACAAAACAGACGCCAATCATTATTTAACTTCTACCAGCAGCGTGACCGCACCGCCCATCTTCGCACAGGTTGTTTCACAATCAGCGAGTGAATTATCTTCGAAGAACTTTGAGTTGTCGTTAATTGAGGATGAACTAAAAGACCTGAAGAAGCAGAAGAAAAAGACAAAGAAAGATCGAGATAAGAAAAAGAAGAAAAAAGAGAAAGACGAGAAGATAAACGAGTTTTGGGAGAGTCTCGAAAACTGGGGACAGCAGTGGTTTAACGATTAAAACAAGGCTGCCTGTGCATGACCCATCTCTGGAGTAATTCTGAACAGTATTTAATTTGTGTGGTGCACAGGCAACTAAAAATTATCTGTGTCCACCTAACCTATCAGTATGTGAATAGATACCTGGAATTAACTGAACAAATAGATTGCTTCCTTACTTTAAGATGCGTAAAGTTAGAATTATAGTATTGGAGGGATTACGGTGAAGAATCTTACGTTAAATGATGGCATTAACATCCCAATCATTGGAAGTGGTGCAAATACGTTCGGCAAAGAAGGAAACGAGTATAGAGGTGCGTTAAGAGGCGATACGAAAGAAGTCGACTGGGCGATTGAAAATGGTTATCGTCATTTTGACACCGCGCAAGCTTATAACAATGAAGAAGTACTTGGGCAGGGAATCGCGAACTCGTCTGTACCGCGTTCGGAGTTCTTTATCACAACAAAGCTTAATACATTCGAAGGTTTTCGTGGTGCAGAATGGGCGCATGCTGAAATTGAAAAGAGTTTGGAGAAATTGCAAACGGACACGATTGATCTTTTCCTTCTTCATAGTCCGTGGGAGGATACTGCTGAAATAATAGAAGCGTGGCAGATTTTAGAAGACTATTATAAACGCGGTGTGTTTAAATCAATTGGCGTGTCGAACTTTAAAGAAGAACACCTCGATTTAATTCTTGAAAACGGCATCGTACCACCAGCAGTGAATCAGATAAAATCTCAAGTCGGCACTTGGAACGAAGCGTTAATTGACTATAATCTAAAGAAAAACATCGCAACTGTCGCATGGTCACCCCTCGGTGGAATTGACGAGAAGGCGCAGCAAGTTTTAGAAGAAATCGGGAACCAATACGGAAAAACATACGCACAAGTTGTGTTACGTTACCAAATTGAACGGGATGTAATCGTCATTCCTAAGTCTCATAACAAAGAGCGGCAAGCACAAAGCTTAGCGATTATGGACTTTGAACTCACCGCAAACGACCGTGAACAAATTGCCAAATTGTGAGAATCCCATTAAATTTTTCCTGGGGATACTGTAAACGATGGCAGTATGACAAAAGAGGTTACCAGCCTTGGTGGCGAACCTGCAAGTAATATTTACTTCTGATTTGGTAGATGGGGTTTATGAAGATTTGGGTGTTTGATGATTAAACGATTTATAAGAAATAAGAAGTGGCGTCCTATGTGTAACAAATGGTACGCTACTTTTTTTGTTTATTTTACATAAAAATTAAAAATTAATGTCTGCGATAGACTTAAGTTAGTAGCTGTGTGGCACCGGTTATCGTAGATTGAATTAAGAATGAAACAGTACAGAGAAACTTCAGTGAATTATTTTATGGTATAATTTACCTTTACGCTCAAATAATAAACAAATGATGAAAAAAGTTGGTGCTTGGCAACTGTTATTATGTTGAGAAAGGACTACATTCATGCAGAAAAAAAGGTTATTAATTGTCTTCAGTATCCTTCTACTTATAGGTATTGGTGGAAAATTATATGTACACAATCAGAAAGTTAATGAGCAGAAAGTCGAAGAGGTTGAAGTCGAGAAAATGTCAGTTGTAGCGCTTAAACGAACATTTGAAGACATACAATCTGTAGCATTTAAAAAAAGTACATATAATAAAATGACAGGCTTTTATCATATGTCCGTTGAGATGACCCACAATAATGGGGAATTCGTCGAATTTAGTTATATGTACACTACAAATCAACCAAATGAAATTAGTAATTGGGAAGTCGTTGATGAAGAAAAAGTTCAAATAAAGGGACAGACAAATGATAAAGTCAAAGTTGTTTACACGAATGGAAACGAAGCAGAAGTATAGGGACGACTGAACTAAGTGGGTACCTCGCACTGGTTATTATTTTGTGGAAGGACTACATTCATGCAGCTAAAAAAGAGTTTATTGATCGTCCT
>JARIDM010000002.1 GCA_029263945.1 Sporosarcina sp. | reverse complement strand
CGGTTCGATCCCGGTCGGGACCGTAATTTATTTTAAAGCTTGTAGCCGATTTTGGGATTCATTCCAAAATCGGTTTTTTAGTATAAATTTATGAAAGAAAGTAATAATCCTGTAAGATCAAGTCGTTATTCGGTACACTAGAGAGAATCTAGCAGAAAAACGTATGCCTGAAATAAATAAAGAACCACGTGTCTTTTCTAGAGAAACGTGTGGGAAAGGATATCGGAATCATGATGGAAAAGCGATTAATTGTAACAAGCTTACAAGAAACAGAAGCATTGGCTGCAAGACTTGCTGCTCTTTTAGCACCCCCAGACGTCCTGACGTTGGAAGGGGATTTGGGCGCAGGAAAAACAACTTTTACACAAGCATTGGCAAAAGCACTCGGCGTAACAAGAACTGTCAGTAGTCCAACCTTTACGATATTAAAGCAATATGAAGGGGATTATCCCCTGAATCACTTAGATGTATATCGGCTCGAAGGCAGTGATGAAGATCTTGGGTGGGACGAATTGTTTTATGGAGATGCGATTTCTGTGATAGAATGGGCTCATTTAATTGAAGAAGACCTACCCGAAGAACGATTAGCCATTCAATTGTTCCATCAGGGAGAAACGATCCGTGAGGTAGTGATTACACCAATTGGCAAACGTTATGAAAAAATTTGTGAGGGGTTACAGTTATGATTTGGTTAGGGATAGATACAGCAAACACACCACTTTCAATTGCAATTGTGAAAGATGGTCAACTTTTACTTGAAGAAAACACTTCCATGGCGATTAATCATTCACTTCGTGCGATGCCTGCAATAGAAGAAGTTTTTAATAAAGTAAATTTAGTTCCAGCTGACATTGACGCGATTGCTGTTTCGGAAGGTCCAGGTTCCTATACAGGGGTTAGAATAGGCGTGACAATTGCTAAAACACTTTCTTGGACGCTTGAAAAGCCACTTACAGGTGTTTCGAGTTTAAAGGCAATTGCGATGAATGGTCTTTTTTTTGAAGGGTTAATTTGTATACTTGTGGATGCGAGAAGAGGCAATGTATACGCTGGTGTTTATAAATCAAATAATGAATCACTCACTTCGATTATTGAAGACGGACATTACGAGATAGAAACGTTATTTGAATTGCTTCATAAACATGAAGGTAACCTATTATTTATCGGAAAAGATGTGTCTATGCATCAAGAAAAGATTATCCGAGAATTCGGGAAACGTGTCGTGATTGCACCCGTTCATTTCAATCTACCACGTGCTTCCTCCCTCATTTATGCAGCCCAACAACTTAAAACACAGGTCGATGTTCATCCATTTACGCCTGAGTATCGTCGTATCGCTGAAGCCGAAGCAAACTGGCTTAAGGCGCAAGAGAAGGAAAAAGACCGTGCGTAAAGACTCAATTGTTTATAGAGAAATGGTAGAGGATGATATAGAAGCAGTCGTTGCGATTGAGGAAGAGGCATTCGCAACGCCCTGGACAACAGAAATCTTTGAACATGAAATGAACGGCAATGCTTATGCGCATTATATTGTTGCGGTTGAAAATAATATCGTTATTGGGCATCTCGGCATGTGGATTGTCATGGATGAGTGTCATATTACGAATGTGGCTGTACGAAAACATTTGAGAGGTCAGGGGATTGGTGAGACGCTAATGACTGAAGGATTTCGATTATGTGAAGAAATGAAAGTAAAGACAATGACATTAGAAGTAAGATTAACGAATGATCCAGCAAAGAATTTATATCGAAAACTTGGATTCAAAGATGGGGGCATTCGTAAAAACTATTATAGCGACGACGGAGAAGATGCGCTCGTCATGTGGGTGGAATTATAATGACAAAAGACCAATATGTATTAGGAATAGAAACGAGTTGTGATGAAACCGCAGCTTCAGTCGTGAAAAACGGCATAGAAATTGTTTCAAACGTAGTAGCTTCACAAATCCAAAGTCAAAAAAGATTTGGTGGGGTCGTCCCAGAGATTGCTTCAAGACATCACGTTGAACAAATTACGATTGTCATCGATGAAGCGCTCAAAAAAGCAGGTCTAGCACCAAAAGAACTTGATGCAGTCGCAGTCACAGAAGGACCTGGACTCGTTGGTGCTTTACTCATCGGGATTAATGCAGCAAAAGCCTTTGCTTTTGCGCATGGTTTACCACTCATTGGGGTGCATCATATTGCAGGGCATATTTATGCCAATGAGTTAATGCAACGGATGAAGTTTCCTCTATTGGCAATTATCGTGTCAGGCGGGCACACGGAACTTGTAATTATGAAAGGCCATGGTTCCTTCGAAGTGATCGGGGAGACCCGTGACGATGCTGCTGGAGAGGCCTATGACAAGGTAGCACGCGTATTGGGTTTACCTTATCCAGGCGGACCAGAAATTGATCGGTTGGCTGGAGAAAGTGACGATGTGATTGAATTCCCAAGAGCATGGCTTGAGCCAGATTCTTATGATTTTAGCTTTAGTGGATTGAAATCCGCCGTGATTAACTATAAACATAACTTAGAGCAACGCGGGGAGAAGGTAAATCCTGCCCACGTGGCCGCTGGATTTCAAGCAAGTGTTGTAGAAGTTTTAACGACTAAAGCACGCCGCGCAGCTGAAGAATACCAGGTAAAACAAGTAGTAGCAGCTGGAGGTGTCGCAGCGAATAAGCAACTTCGGGGTTCGTTAGAAAATGCATTTAAAGAAATGAATATACCGTTCTATGTGCCCCCCATTTCGTTGTGCACGGACAATGCGGCAATGATTGCTGCAGCTGGTTCGTCAATGTTCACAAGTGGTGTTCGAAGTACATTGTCGATGAACGGAAGACCAGGAATGGAACTTACATCTTGGCATGAATAATAAAACGTGAGCCTTGTCTTATTTCAGACAATTCTCACGTTTTTTAATTGCTCATTTTGGATTTGTCAAGAGGAACATTCGTACTTATTAACAATCTGTGGATAAGCTGTGGACAATAAAAATAAATACCCACCTTATAGTCATTCGGAAGGGATAAAATTGTGTGTATTTACAATTTAAATTGTGGATACTGTGCATAACTATGTGAATACATGATAATAAAAGGATTTAGGGTGTGGGTAAGATTGTGGAAATGATCATTGTCTATCTTCGTGATATCTTTAGTACATCCAAAATAATCCATTGAAGTTATCATATAAAAAACAGGTAAAGGGATACCTCAACCTTTACCTGTCTTTACATGCTTCGCCAAACTTTAAGCTTCAAGTTCTTCCTGAAGTTCAAGCCAATGGTCTGCTTTTTCATCATGAAGTCCTTGGCGTAAATCGATTTCTGCTTGAATTTCCATCAATTTTACATGGTCATCTGCAAACGCTGTGTTCGTTAACTCTGTTTCTAACTGTGCAATTTCTGCTTCAAGGGAAGCCATTTCTTGTTCAACTTCAGTAATGGCTCTCGTTAACCGACGTTCTTGTCTTTTCTCTTCACGGTTTATATCTCGTTTCGATTCGGTTGGGATAGCCTTTTGCACAGTAGCCTGTGTTTGTTCAGCAACCAATTCTGCTTGCTCTTGTTTTTTCTCTACAAAGTAATCATAGTCTCCCAAGTATTCAACCGCAGCATCTGCACTGATATCAATGACTTTTGTTGCAATGCGGTTAATGAAGTAGCGGTCATGCGAAACGAATATAATAGTACCTGGAAAATCAAAAAGTGCGTTTTCTAAAATTTCTTTGCTATCCAAATCTAAGTGGTTTGTCGGTTCATCTAGTATGAGTGTATTCGACTTTTGTAACATTAGTTTGGCTAGGGACAGTCTTGCTTTTTCTCCACCTGATAACGAAGTAACTGGTTTTGTGACGTCGTCTCCTGTGAATAGAAAACGCCCTAGAACGCCACGGATGTCTTTTTCATTCATCATCGGCCATTCTTGCCAAAGTTCCTCTAATACGGAACTCGTTCCCGTAAGCGTCTCTTGTTCTTGATCGTAATAGCCAAATTGAACGTTTGTACCGTACTTAATCTCGCCTGCTAAAGGCGTTTGTTGTTTAACGATGGTTTTTAATAAGGTTGATTTTCCAACGCCATTTGGGCCAATAATGGCGATTCGTTCACCTTTGTAAACCCGCATATTAAGGTTCTTTGAGACAGGCACTTGGTCATAGCCAATCGACAGTCCATCAATTGCGAGCACGTCATTTCCACTTTGTCTGTCAATTGAAAAAGTAAAACGAGCCGACTTTTCGTCGCCATCTGGAGACTCCATCCAATCTTTACGTTCTAAGAACTTTCTTCTACTTTGGGCCATTTTAGACGTTGAAGCACGTGCAATATTCTTTTGAATAAAATCTTCAAGATTCGCACGCTCACTCGCTTCACGTTCAAAGAGTTTTAAGTCACGTTCGTAATTCAGGGCTTTGTCAGTTAAGTATGCGCTATAATTCCCTACATATTTCTCCACTTTACGTCGTGAAACTTCATAGACAAGGGTCACGATTTCATCTAAGAAATAGCGGTCATGAGAAACAATGAGAAGCGCACCTTCATAACCAACTAAATACTTTTCCAACCATCCCAGTGTTTCGATATCTAAATGGTTTGTTGGTTCATCCAGAATGAGTAAATCAGGTTTACTTAATAACATCTTAGCGAGTGCGAGCCTTGTTTTTTGTCCGCCAGATAATAAGTTGACCTGTTTGTCATAATCCTCTGGATAAAATCGCATGCCGTGAAGAACGGACCGCGTGTCTGATTCGTATTGAAACCCATTATCCGCTTTAAACTCTGTTTGTAATTCATCGTATTCGACAGTGACACGTGCAAACTCATCAGGGTCAGCATAAATCTCAGGCGTGGCCATTTGCTCTTCTAACGAGCGAATCCGTCTCTCCATTGCACGAATAGGCTCAAAGACCGTCATCATTTCATCCCATACAGTAAGCGTTGAGTCAATCCCAGAATGTTGTTCTAAGTAGCCGATACGCGTATCTTTGGGGATAATTAAGTCGCCTGTGTCCGCAGTCATCTCGCCAGCAATTATTTTGAGCAAGGTCGATTTTCCTGCGCCGTTTCTTCCAACGAGTGCAACGCGGTCTCGATGTTGAACTTCGAGTTGAACGTTTTCTATGATATTAATTCCAGAAAATGATTTTGTCAGTTTATTGACTTGTAATACAATCATGCTTTAACACCTCTATTCAATTATAGTCTACTTGAATAAAGAAAAACGAGCAAACCTCAACTTTACAAAAATCGTCAATTCCTGTACGATTGAAGCGGTACAAAGTGTATCTAGGAGGCTTAAAATGACTGAGGAAATACCGAAAATACCACAAGCAACGTCAAAAAGGTTGCCGCTCTATTATAGATTTCTTCAGAACTTCGCAAATGCTGAGAAGAAACGTGTATCCTCAAGCGAGTTAAGTGAAGCGATGAAAATTGATGCAGCGACAATTCGAAGAGATTTCTCTCATTTTGGTGCTTTGGGTAGAAAAGGATACGGATACGATGTAGATTATCTTGTGAGTTTTTTTCGACGAATTCTAGACCAAGATGAAGAGACAGATGTTGCGCTCGTCGGTGTAGGTGGTTTAGGCGGTGCATTTTTAAAATATAACTTCCACAAAAACCATAACACGCGTATCGTGGTCGCATTTGATCCCAAAGGCTCTAAAGATGTGGAACAAAACGTTGGCATTCCAATTTTTAAACCCGATATGCTTGAAGTGAAATTAAAAGAATATCAGATAGACCTTGTAATCCTCACTGTACCCGCTAGTGAGGCGCAAGAAGTGACAGATCACCTTGTCGATATTGGTGTTAAAGGGATTCTAAACTTCACACCAGTGCGACTATCCACACCAGAATCAGTTCGGGTACATACAATTGATTTGTCTGTTGAGTTACAAACTTTAATTTATTTTATGAAGAATGACGTGAAAGATTCAAAATTATCCTCACGCGTTGATAGCTAAATCAGTCATTATCATGTAAAATAGTTATATACGGAAGATTTCAAGTATGATCTTTCTCGAATAGGGAGGTGTCCGATTATGCCAGGTCCAATGAGTCTTATCGTTATTGCAGTTATTGCACTGCTTGTTTTTGGTCCGAAAAAGTTACCTGAAATCGGCAAAGCATTTGGTTCTTCACTACGTGAATTTAAATCAGCAACAAAAGGTCTTGTCGATGATGATGAGAGCACTGTGAAGAAAGCTGAAGATAAAAAAGAACTTGAGTAAGTAAGGGTGTCTTTCCGATGAATGATAAGAATTTAACCATCATTGAGCATATAGATGAATTTAGAAAACGACTTATTGTTCTTGTCGTTTTCTTTGTTGTTGCCGTACTGGGTAGCTTTTTTCTAGCCAAACCGCTCATTCAGTTTTTGCAGATTGACGGAGAAGTTAAAAACATTACCTTAAACGCTTTTAATGTGATCGATCCGATTGTGATTTATTTAAAGGTCATTATTTTTATTGCCATTATTATTATTTCACCAGTTATTATGTATCAGTTTTGGGCATTTATCTCGCCGGGCTTACATGAGCGAGAGCGACGTGTCACCCTGAGTTATATTCCGTTCTCCTTTCTATTAACAATTGGAGGCATTGCTTTTTCTTACTTTGTCCTACTGCCCTATGTGATGCGGTTTATGATGAACTTGTCCACAGACCTTGGGATTGTCCAAACAATCGGGATTAACGAGTATTTTGGGTTTTTATTTCAACTCACGATCCCATTTGCGATTGTTTTTCAACTCCCAGTTGTGCTCTTATTCTTAACACGTCTGGGCCTCTTAAACCCGGTGGTACTTGTAAAGATTCGTAAATTTGCATACTTCGGCTTATTTGTCGTCGCAGCGTTTATTACCCCGCCAGATATTGTGTCTCATTTGTTTGTCACGGTTCCACTCTTCCTTCTATATGAAGTGAGTATTATTATCTCTCGTTTTGGGTACCGAAAATACTTAAAATCAGAGCAACAACGACAAATCGAAGAAGCACAAGACGAACAATAAAAAAATCTTCCACCTATTGGATAGGCGGAAGATTTTTTTATTTAAAGAAAACGAATAAGGATTCAATTTTTTCTTGGTAATCAAGAATTTTCTCGATGTTAAGTTGCACAACTACAACGAAACCGTTCATGAGTAAATGTGCAAGTATCGGAGCGAGTAGACGTTTTGTTTTAAAGTAAATAAAAGAGAAGACTAGTGCTGGCGCCATATAAATTAGCGTATGTTGAAGTTCACCATGTACAGCCGCAAAAATAAGGGCACTGACTAAAGCAGCAATTATAAAGTTCGTCTTTTGATAAAGCCCCCCAAATAGAACACGTCTAAAAATTAATTCCTCAAGAATTGGCGCGAAAATCACCATGGAGATAATGACAATCGGTGAAACTCTTGCGATATCCGAGAGCAGAGCGGTATTTTCAGACCCAGCTTCTACCCCAAACGACAATTCAATCATACCCGCCACCATTTGTCCGAGCAGTGCAAGGAAGAAACCAATGACCCCCCATAAGACCGTATAGCCTAACGTAGCTGGTTTTCCTTTAAAGACTCTAAAGAAGTTCTTTTTACGGAAAAGAAGTAAATAAAAGAGTAGGGCGGCCAAAGCGTTGGAGATAAATAAGGACCAAGCAAACCCGTGGTACTTCGCTTCTTGTAACGTATAACTAGGATCACCTTTGAAGTATTGAATCAAAGCCTCTGCTAAAAAGACACTTCCGATTTGCATGGCGATGTATATGAAGACAAGTGATAAATAGATTTTCCAGTTTTTCAAAATCGTCATCCTTTCATTGAACACTCTTGTTATTTTAGCGGTTTTAAACTTGATAAGCAAAGAGAAGATTGTGTGAGTACATTACTTGCAAAATTCACTGAAATTTATTATGATAAGAATTGTGTTAGCACTCGTTGAAGTTGAGTGCTAAAAAAGAAAAGAAAATTCTGAGGAGGTCGTTTCACTTGTTGAAACCACTAGGTGATCGTATCGTAATCGAGCTAATTAAGGCAGAAGAAAAAACGTCAAGCGGTATCGTACTACCAGATTCTGCGAAAGAAAAGCCGCAAGAAGGTAAAGTAGTCGCTGTAGGTACAGGACGTGTACTAGAAAATGGTCAACGTCTTGACTTGGAAGTTAAGGAAGGCGATCGCATCATTTTCGCTCAATATTCCGGCAGCGAAGTTAAATACGACGGTACTGACTATTTAATCCTACGTGAAAGCGATGTTTTAGCTGTCATTGGTTAAGGATAGAAGGTATAAGTACTGAAATAAACAAGCGAAAACTCAGGAGGGTATTATAAATGGCTAAAGAAATTAAATTTAATGAAGACGCGCGCAGTGCAATGCAGCGCGGTGTAGATATGCTCGCGAATACAGTTAAAGTTACACTTGGACCTAAAGGCCGTAACGTCGTACTTGAAAAAGCATTCGGGTCACCACTCATTACAAATGATGGTGTAACCATTGCGCGTGAAATTGAACTTGAAGACAAGTTTGAAGATATGGGTGCAAAACTCGTTGCTGAAGTTGCTTCAAAAACAAACGAAATCGCAGGAGACGGAACAACAACTGCAACTGTTCTTGCGCAAGCGATGATTAGTGAAGGACTTAAAAACGTAACAGCTGGAGCAAACCCAGTTGGGATCCGTAAAGGAATTGAACAAGCGGTGACAGCTGCTGTTCAAGAATTAACAGTGATTTCAAAGAATATTGAAGACAAAGAGTCAATCGCACAAGTAGCAGCAATTTCTTCAGGTGACGAAGAAGTCGGTTCACTGATTGCAGATGCAATGGAGCGCGTGGGCAACGATGGTGTCATTACAATTGAAGAGTCAAAAGGGTTCACAACTGAACTTGACGTTGTAGAAGGTATGCAATTTGACCGCGGTGACTTGTCTGCTTACATGGCATCAGATACAGATAAAATGGAAGCAGTGCTCGACAATCCATACATTTTAATTACTGACAAAAAGATTGCAAGCATTCAAGAGATTTTACCAGTTCTTGAGCAAGTTGTTCAAGAAGGTAAGCCACTTCTTATGATTGCGGAAGACATTGAAGGCGAAGCACTTGCGACACTTGTGGTCAATAAACTTCGTGGTACATTCAATGCAGTTGCAGTTAAAGCACCAGGATTTGGAGACCGTCGTAAAGCGATGCTTGAAGACATCGCCATTCTAACAGGCGGCGAAATGATCACAGAAGATCTTGGCCTAGACCTGAAAGAAACACAAATTACACAACTTGGAACAGCTTCAAAAGTGGTTGTCACAAAAGACAATACAACAATTGTCGAAGGTGCTGGAAACGCGGACCAAATTTCGGGTCGTGTGAACCAAATCCGTATGCAACTTGAAGATACAACATCTGAGTTTGATAAAGAAAAACTACAAGAGCGCCTTGCAAAACTATCAGGTGGGGTCGCAGTTATTAAAGTAGGGGCTGCAACTGAAACTGAGTT
>JARIDM010000250.1 GCA_029263945.1 Sporosarcina sp. | reverse complement strand
TTCTTTCTTTTTTTACAAATGAAATGATCACTTTTATTATGTTGGGTTTTATATTAATTGCCTTAATTAACATAAACAACACACTGAAAATGATATATGAAAAAGATGACTAAAAGAAGAAACAAGGTGAATAAATTAAAATTAGCAAATTCTGTCACACATAGATAAAGCAATTATGATTCTAAATTTACTGAACGACCGCTATAGTGGTGACATTTCCAAAGAAGTTATAACCGTAATTTAAGTAGTATGGGGGGATGCTGATGAAGAAGCGGAACATGTTGTACTTCTTCTTAATTTTGCTATTTATAACGGGCTGTCGTCCTTCAGCTTATATGGGTGGAAGTAAAATAGATTGGGTAGATTTTGTTAAATTTAACGGGAATGAATATCAACTCATCCATACGGGTACGTTAGCCGATATGGACGATGTGGGAGAAAGTATTGGTACAGTTAAATTTAAAGTTGCCGATCACGTGAAAAATCCTAATTATAAAATTAGAGACGGCGATGCTGCATTCCATGAGAAAGGGACTGAGATTTTCGAAATCAAGGATCATCCACATTTAATTGCTGTAAAGAATACGCAAGTGATAAATGGCTATCAAGTATACTTTTCCAGTGATGCTATTGAATACCAATGGCACTTTAAAGACATGCCCATTGAAAAAGTAGGATTAATCGAGATTTACCTTTCTGAACCACTAGAGAACGAGCAGTTAATTGCTTCATTGTCTAAAAACGAAGATATAAATCGTTTTCTCCAAATTTTGAATGAGGGTAAGGAAAATCCAGATTTCCACCCTAACCTAGAAAAAACAGATCCTATATTTTATGAAATGGTGTTCTATACCGAAGGTCCTATCGCATACAAATATAATTTGCAATTCGATGGAGAAAGTTATTATTGGCATCCTTGGGATACGTCAATCTTGTCAGATGAAGTAAAAACGTTTATTCATTGCAACTAAATCCTGTTTTTTGTAAAAGCTTAATTCTGAGAAGGTTGCTAATGTAGGCAACGATGAAATTTTAAATTGCTATTAAAAAATGGAGGTTATTTTATGAAAAAGCTAATGACGTTTCTCGTTATTATTACTACTTTATTTCTTGTTGGGTGTATGGATAAAGCCGAATCAATTTTAAAAGGCGCTTATCAAAGTGAACAGCAGGATAATGGATATGTTGTTCAAATGTCATTTCAAGATGATGATAAAAGTTTTGTTCAATATATTGATAACAGAGAAATAGATCGCGGAACTTATGAAAAGCTTGATATTAATCTTTATGAAATTAAAAGTAATCAGCAGAATTATAAGGTTGAAATGGATGGGAAAGGAAATTATGACATCGTTATCGAAAAAATTAATGAAGGAAAGCCTTTCGAAATGAAACATATACAAGATGTCCCCGTTTATTTCTCTGAAGAGTTTGGCGATGAAGAAGAATATGAATCTATATTAAGTGATAATTAAATGACAGGAATGCTTAAAATAGGGCTGTTAATGGATGAGCATTAAGTTAGAAACGCATGGGAAAGGTTGTTGGATTGTCACTAGTTTGTTTGACGTGTTCTATTTTTTAGAATCACCTAAGGGGTATTCAAACAGTGGGATGAAAATGACTTTAACATTAGATCTTAAACGGAGGGCATTATGTTATTATCTGCAATTATTTTAGGATGGATGGGTGTCTTCATATTTTTAGTTATTGGTATTACATTTAAAAAAATGGCTGAAAGTAACGAGTTTGCTTTTATGCATTTATTGATGGCAATGATGTATGCCATGTGGTTTCCATTGCCATTGATGCTATATAAATTACTAGAGCCAGATATTGTACTTGTAGGGACCATGTTTGGACTCGCTTATTTATTATCACTCGTGATTTCAATGGCACTTCAAACTGGCCATATTGCTTTTATAACAAAGCATAACGAAAATCAAGCTATTTCAGATAATTTTGGGGAATATATGATGTCTACTTTGTCAAATCCTTTTGAAAGTTTGCTAGGTGTGTTTAAGAGTATTTGGGCTATCTTTTTAGGGATTGCCTTTTGGCAAAGTGGAGAATTTTTGATGGCAGGTTTAATGTTGTCATTTAGTCTGTTTATTTTTTATTATGTATTCATCATGCTAGATGCAAGCTTAGTTAAAAGAATTAAGATCTTATCAAAAGTAAAATCGAATCCATATATTGTTAACCTTGAAACTTTATGTTTCTTCATGGTCTTGATGAGTTACCTTACATTTAATGTGAAATTCTAACTTTCTATTGAGTAATCGGACTTTATAAATTTGTGAACGGGAGAGAGATTAAATGATCATTGGTTTACATCATGCACAGATTACGATTCCAAAAGGTGCGGAAGAAAACGGGAAAAATTTTTATTGTGGCATACTTGGCTTGGCTGAAAAAGACAAACCTGAATCGTTAAAAGGACGTGGTGGATTTTGGTTAAAAGTAGGAGATGCAGAAGTTCACGTAGGGACAGAAGAGGACTTTGATAGATTAACAACAAAAGCCCATTTAGCTTACCAAGTAGAAGATATTTTACACTGGAGAAATGTGTTGAAGCAAAACGACATTGAATTAATTGAAGGTGTTCCGATTCCTGGTTTTGAACGATTCGAGTTTAGAGACCCTTTTGGCAATCGAGTGGAAATAATTCAAGAAATAGTTGATTAATGGGACAGAAAAAGAATGAAGGAAATGGAGGCTATCACGTGACCAAACATAAAATTTATACCACAAGCTTTGCAAGTGTCTATCCACACTATGTGAAGAAAGCCGAGAAAAAAGGGCGCACAAAAATAGAAGTAGATGAAATCATTCGTTGGTTGACAGGATATAGCGAGGAAGGGTTAGAAACGCAAATGAAAAACGAAATCGATTTCGAGACCTTCTTTGCCGAAGCGCCCCAATTGAATCCTTCACGAACGCTGATTAAAGGTGTCATTTGTGGGGTTCGCGTCGAAGACATTGAAGAACCAACGATGCAGGAAATTCGCTATTTGGATAAGTTGATTGATGAGTTAGCGAAGGGGAAAGCGATGGAGAAGATTTTAAGGGGATAATTGTATTCTAACTCTTTCCATATCTCTGGGTGATTGACGATACCATAATCTTGCAGGAATGACTTGCTGCTACTTTCAAAAAACGGAGACAAACCGGTTATCTATTTGAACAAGATGTTGAGATAGGATAAAGCTCAAGTACCAGACAAGAAACTTGTTGCTATAAATCGGCTTAATCTTAATGTTAAGTATTCGAACAAAAATGTATTTTAACTACCAAAATAATCAAGAAGATGAAGTTTGATGTAAAAAGATGTAAGCTTTAGCAAATGATAAACGTTATTATGAAATCAAGAAAATCGAATACTACTCAACCAATGTAAATATATAGGTATTCTATGGATAAATGATGCGTCTTTTTCTTTAACGCATCTTGTTCCAAGTAGAATCATATTTTTTGAAATAAGGTTAAGAAGGGAAAAACTTATGCAGTTGAAAAGAAGGTTACTAATGGTCATCAGTATCATAATAATCGTAGGTATTATTGGGAAAATGTATATGGACCACCAAAACGTTAAAGAGCAAAAAGCAGAAGAGCAGAAGCTTGAAGCGGAGAGAATGTCTGTAGTTGCACTGAAGGAAACTTTTGCGGATATAAAATCTTTAGAATTTGAAGGAACTGGGTATACAACAATGACAGGTTATTATGATATGAACGTTAAAATGACAAGTAAGAGTGAGAACTCAGTAAATTTCGATTACTCATTTTCAACTAATCATCCGTCTGAAATTGCTGCTTGGTCAGTCGTCGATGAAGAGAAAGTTCAAATACCTGGTAAGACGAAAAGTAAAGTTGAAGTAACGTACTCTGACGGTAGTAAAGAAGACATATGAAGTAGTCTGATTACTTTTATGAAGTTTTAATTTTAATGTTATATTTACAGATTATAATTGTGAGAATTTCAAATCATTCAAAATAAAAGTAATCAAAAATCATGTATTCATCTAAACGCCATTATTGAATTTTATTGGAAAAAGCTAAGAAAGGATTAACTTATGCAGCTTAAAAAGAATTTGTTGATCGTTATCGGTGTAATACTGCTTGCAGGTGTTGTTGGGAAAATATATATGGACCACCAAAATACTAAAGAGCAAAAAGCAGAAGAAGAGAAGCTTGAAGCGGAGAGAATGTCTGTAGTTGCACTGAAAGAAACTTTTGCGGATATAAAATCTGTAGAATTTGAATGGAGCGAGTATACAAAAATGACTGGATTTTACGACATGTTTGTAAAGATGACGAATATAAATGGTGAATTTGTAAAATTTGATTATATGTATACAACAAATCGTCCAAAGGAAATCGGTGGTTGGGGAGTAATTGATAAAGAAAAAGTTCAAAAGAACGGAAAGACGAAAGATAAGGTCCACGTGATCTATACAAATGGGGATGAGGAAGAATTATAAAATCTAGAGAATATATAGTATAACAAACCAAAATAATAAAAGTAATTTACTTGAATAAGGATGAAGGTGATGTTTAAAAGAAACACCACCAACGGCACCCAATCGGTAATGTAGTACTTGTTATAAATTAGGGAGTCGATAAATCACGTATTCTCCTTACTGTGTACATAGAAACATATAAATCTATAAAGCATTGATATGCATCTTTGTGAAAAAGTTCACAAAGTGTATTTATTTAATGCGGTTTGAGTCGTAATTATGAAGTATAATACAGGTATACACAATCTACTACATCATTAAAGGTACACAATCGATTAGGAGGTTTTCTTAATGAAAAACGTATTTATATTGGGTGGCACAGGACTACTGGGGTATCACACTGTTAGAGAGTTACTGGATAGAGGGTATCAGGTGTCTACAATTGCATTACCACCGATGCCGACAGAAGATTTACTCCCAAAAGAAGTTGAATGCTCATTAGGAAATATTAACGAAATGACAGATAATGAAATACGAACTGTATTAAAAGGAAAAGACGTATTTATTTATGCAGCTGGAGCTGATGAAAGAACGACACCAGAAGCACCAGCGAATCGTTTTTTCTATCAGGAGAACGTAATTCCAACCCAACGCATTGCACGTCTTGCAAGAGAAGCAGGGATTAAGAAGTTTATAATTTATGGTTCTTATTTCTCGCATTTTGCTGAAAAATGGACGGATTTAAAATTAGCAACTGAGCAAGCCTATCCACGTACTCGTTTACTACAAGAAGAGATTGGGATCATGGAGGGCGAAGGAGAAATGGATGTGATGTCCATTCGCTTACCTTATATATTTGGAACGATGCCTGGGCGAAAGCCATTATGGGAAATGTTCTTACCGCAAATTCAAGGGAAAGATTTCGTGCCCGTCTTAGCAGGTGGAACTGCGATGGTCACTGTAAAACAAGTAGCTGAGGCAACTGTGGGTGCAATTGAGCACGGAAAACACGGTGGAAGGTACGCAATTTCCGATACAAATATGAAACATGAAGAATTTTTCCGGATTATTGCAGATGTATTGGGGCAAAAAGATACCGTTATTCAAGTTGTTCCACTCGAACAAATGAAACCAGCGTACGCAAAACTTGATGAAAAGATTGCAGCATCAGGTAAAGAGCAAGGCATTCATAATGCTTTAATTGCTGAAATTCAAAATCGGGATGCTTATATTGATCCAGAAGATACAATGCCAATTTTAAAGTATAATAAACAAGATATTAGAGAGAGTATTAAAGAAACAATAAAAGAGTGCATAAAATAACTTGAAAATGATTGACCCTTGATGATCATATCTTGGGTCTTTTTTATTTCCAAGACAGTAACTTGCATAACAAGATAGCTTGAAGTATAATTTATGTAGACATTACCCTATTTTCATAAGCATAACACTTGTATTACATGGTATTGAAAGGAGTATGATTTATTTGTCCTCAACCCAAATGCTAAAAGGAATTATCGATGGCTGTTTGTTGGCAATTATAAAAAATAAAGAAGTTTATGGATATGAATTGGCAGAAAAGTTAGGCCAATACGGATTTGAATCATTTAGTGAAGGGACGATTTATCCATTATTAATGCGAATGCAAAAAGAAGAATGGGTGACTTCTAAACTAAAAAAGTCATCGGCTGGACCAAAAAGAAAATACTACTCACTAACACCTAAAGGAGAAAAAGAATTAGCAGCGTTCACTAAGCGTTGGAATCATTTGCAGAAAAATGTTAACAGCGTATTACAGCATGAAAAAGATGTAAAAGGAGAGGACATGATTGAAAAATAAACCTATACTTTCAAAAAGAAGTCGCGAATTCTTAGAAAATCTACGCATCTATTTGTTTTCTAATGGAAAAAAAGAAATGGAAATCCAAGAAATTATGGATGAACTAGAGACCCATTTAATAGAGGCCGAGAAAGAAGGTAAATCAATTGAAAACGTTGTCGGAAAATCACCAAAAGCCTATATGGAAATGATATCTAAAGAGATGGATGTAGATTATAAAGCCTGGGTAAAATATATATGTCTCATTATATTAGGTTCATTCTCATTTATCATTTTTACGGACGTAATGAATGGGAACTTATCCTATTCAATTTTAGAGATTATTGGACATATTTTCATAGTAACGATATTCTTGATGACAATTGTTGTTGGCTTCAAATCGATTACGACGATGAAACACTCAACTATGAAGCGGTGGTTCTTAATCTTTAGTATTGGTATTTTGCCGATGGTTTTATATGTTGGGTTGCGCTTATTAGATAAAATCATTGAGACTCCACTCATTCAATTTGGATATGTAGGAAGCTTAATCATTGTCGTCGTGACAACTCTATTTCTAATTGGCATGTCGATCTGGGCAAAAACCTGGCTACTCATGATTATTTTAGCATTGTTAACGATACCTGATTATGTACTAAGTTTAACTCCACTTCAATATGAAACCCAACTAATCATTAGTTCAATTGCTACTTTAGGTGGGCTTATTATTTATTTAGGGATTTGGAGTATGCTTGAAAAGTCGAAAATAAAATAACGTATCTGTGATGTTTAGCCACTAAAAGTCTGAAAAAATTAGAGATTAATAGCTAGCAAATTATTGAGCGTTTAAACAGATAGAAATCTGTTTAAACGCTCATTGTTTTCTTTGAAAAAACACAAATAATTAACTGCTTCGTTAGAATGAACGGAAGCGTCTTGAGTGTTTGCAACCTTTTGGGGTATAATAAGTCCTTGATAGATAAGATTAAAGAATCAGACACTTTTTATACAAAAAAATATATAGTAAGATGGTATAATGTAAACATTGAACTCAAAATGGAGGAACAGTTATTATGCAGTGGAGAAATTTATATCGCGGCTTCTTTATGGGGGTTAGCGATTTAATACCGGGTGTGAGCGGTGGAACAATTGCTTTAATCCTAGGTATTTATGATGAACTATTACAATCTATAAATGGATTTTTCAGCAAGGATTGGAAAAGATATATTGGTTTTTTATTGCCATTAGGAATTGGTATGGGTGCAACTTTTATCTTTTTTAGTCGAGTGATTGAATATTTATTGAAACATTATCAAGTACAGACACAATTCTTCTTTTTGGGGTTAATTATTGGTGTATTACCGTTAATTGGAAAACAAGTGAATATTAAAAAGAATTTTACATTTGTACATTATTTAATGATTATAATCGTTGGTGGTGCGGTCGCTTCACTGGCTTTTATTAGTCCAATAGAAAGCATTATGATTACAAAGTTAACAGCGACAAATGCGATTGGGTTGTTTTTAGCTGGATGGGCAGGAAGTATGGCCATGTTGTTGCCAGGAATTAGTGGCTCTTTTATTTTATTGTTATTGGGCGTTTATTCTACTGTAATCGGTGCACTGTCAAATTTAAATTTACCGATTATTGCTGTTGTAGGTGCAGGTGTTGTCATGGGCTTTATTGTTAGTAGTCGAGCAATTAGTCATTTATTGAACCATTTTAGATTTGTTACATTCGCTGTTATTATGGGTTTAATTACTGGCTCTATTTTTGTCGTGTTTCCTGGTCTTCCCAGTGATGGTACTGTGTTAGTGATGAGTTTTCTCACCCTGTTCATTGGGTTACTTGTAGCGAGTCTTTTTGGCTCTTTTGAAACGAGTGAAGATCAACATTAATTTAATTTCATTCCAAAAATGATAGGCTTCTGGTATTCTAGAAGTATAAAGTTTACTGGAGAGGAAGATGACGATGTCAGGACCAGCATTAAAACAATTGCATTCACACCGTGCTATTCATGAAGGTGGACTTTCTGGAGCTGTGATGAAAACGACAGATATGATGGATCATTTACGCCAAGGTGAACTAGAAACAGCCCAATTAGCCGCAGATGATTTAATCGTCTACTGGGAAACGCGTGTAATCAGTCATGCAGATGCTGAAGAAAGTGGTTTTTATAAAGAGATTGCAGAAGAAAATCCTGAACTTCAAGACCAAATCATCATGCTCACACGAGACCATGACCTTATGCGTATCATAGTGCAGGACATTAAAACCTTACGTGAAACAGAAGGGCTTAGTCCAAATGTGCTTCATAAATTTCATGCGCTTATGGTT
Organism: Sporosarcina sp.; assembly: GCA_029263945.1. GTDB lineage: Bacteria > Bacillota > Bacilli > Bacillales_A > Planococcaceae > Sporosarcina. The sequence goes on along the minus strand of JARIDM010000250.1, from coordinate 1,427 downwards.
GTCAATGAAATTCATAGTCGTGACGAGGAACGTTTATTATTTACAGAATAACTACTTGAAAACGCCTATTATTAGGCGTTTTTTTGAGCTTAATCTAACTAAAAGGGGCGTTATGAATGTTAACTGCTGCAACAAAGGTTTTACAAGATTATTTTGGTTATAATTCTTTTCGAACAGGACAAGAAAACGTAATTACAAATGTACTGAACGAAAAAGATTCCTTATGCGTGATGCCAACAGGTGGCGGGAAATCTGTTTGTTATCAAGTGCCCGCACTAGTTATGGACGGCACAGTACTTGTCATATCGCCACTCATTTCATTGATGAAAGACCAAGTAGACGCACTTCATGAGGTTGGTATCTCAGCGGCCTATATCAATAGTACAATGTCGGCAGAAGAGTATCAGTTGACGATGGAGGCAACCATTCGAGGGGAATACAGACTTCTTTATATTGCGCCGGAACGATTAGATTCTCCTTCGTTTACCAATCGTCTTCAATTAATGAATATCTCTATGGTGGCAATCGATGAGGCACATTGTATATCGCAGTGGGGACATGACTTCCGTCCAAGTTATCGCAACATCCGGCACATGGTCTCTCTATTTCATGAAAAACCAGTGATCCTTGCATTAACTGCAACAGCGACGCCTGCCGTTCGGGAAGACATTTGTGATCAACTTGGGATTAGTGAAAAGAATACGGTGATGACTGGTTTTGAAAGAGCCAATTTAACATTCTCAGCGATCAAAGGACAAAATAGGGATAAGTTCGTTAAGGATTATGTGAAGAAAAACGAAGGAGAAGCAGGAATCATTTATGCGGCAACGCGAAAAGCCGTCGATCAAGTTCATGACACACTTCAAAAAAATGGTGTGCGCGTGGCAAAATATCATGCAGGACTTTCTGATACGATGCGCCAAGAAGGTCAAGATCAATTTTTAAATGATGAGGTTACGGTGATGGTCGCAACCAATGCTTTTGGAATGGGCATCGATAAAAGTAATATAAGGTATGTGATTCACTATCAAATGCCGAGAAATATGGAAAGTTATTATCAAGAGGCAGGTCGTGCTGGACGAGACGGGTTGGACAGTGAGTGTACGTTGTTATTTTCATCGCAAGATGTACAAACACAGCGTTTTTTAATTGACCAATCTCAGGATGAGTCAAGAATTCCAATGGAGCTTGAAAAACTGCAGTCAATGATTGACTATTGTCATACAGAGATGTGTTTACAAAAATTTATTATTTCTTACTTTGGGGAAGAAAATGTAGTTGATTGTGGCAGGTGCGCAAATTGTACCGATACACGAGAAAGCTCGGATGTGACAGAAGATGTTCAAAAAGTACTTTCATGCATTATCAGAATGGGCCAGCGTTTTGGTAAAACAATGATTGCACAAGTTCTTACAGGTTCACGTAAT
>JARIDM010000282.1 GCA_029263945.1 Sporosarcina sp. | reverse complement strand
GTAGGAGCAAAAACCCTAAAATTACTGCAAACTGAATCTTCTTCATTGAATTTCCTCCTGTTAATGTCTAAAAGGGCCACTCCAGACGGAAGGCCCTTTTTTATTTCAGTTGGGATTTATTTTACTTCAACCCAACCATTTTTAATAGCCGATACAACGGCTTGTGTTCGGTCGTTCACGCCCATCTTTTGTAGAATACTTGACACGTGATTCTTAACCGTTTTCTCTGAAATAAACAGCGTTTCACCAATGGTTCGGTTACTTTGACCATCCGTTAGAAGCTGCAATACTTCACATTCGCGCTTCGTAAGTAAGTGGTACGGGAGACGAATTTCATTTTGATGAAACGCTCCTTTATGTTCTCTCTCGCTTAGTCTACGGAATTCTCCGACTAAATTATGTGTTACTTTTGGATGTAAATAAGACCCACCAACAGACACAACTTTAATCGCTTCTACGATCGCTTCAGCATCCATTTCTTTTAACATATACCCGAGCGCACCCGTTTTAAGTGCATGTGTTACATATGACCCATCATCATGAATTGATAGCATAATAATTTTAGCCTCAGGGTGTTTTTCTATAAGTATTTCTGTCGCTTCGACACCGTTCATGCGCGGCATGTTGATATCCATTAGAACGACATCTGGATTGAATTCTTCATAGAGTGCAAGTACTTCACTACCGTCATTACCTTCCGCAACAACTTCAAATGAGTTTTCATAGTCAAGTATACGTTTAACGCCCTCACGGAATAATTGATGATCGTCTACGATTATAATTTTCGTTTTTTGCATGTTCTTATTTCCTCCCAATGGATCTATTTTTAAGGATATCACTTTCTAACGGTATTCGAAAGAAAATTGTTGTTCCTTTATCTACAGTTGAGTTTATTTTCATTTCAGCTTTCAATAAATCAATCCGTTCGCGCATACCAATAAGCCCGAAAGACTTGTCCTTTACTTCTTTTTTATCGAACCCACTACCGTTATCTTTAACCATCACATTTAGTATATCCCGAACCCATTCAACTTTCACAACAATATGGGTAGCTTGGCCATGCTTAATCGCATTTGTAATCGCTTCTTGGACTAGCCTAAAAACCGCTACCTCTATATTCGATTCAAATCGTCGCTCGCTGCCTGTACTTTGAAAGTCAATCGTCATCTCTTTTTCAAATTCCTGCACTTGGGAAAGGTACTTCGTTAATGTAGGTACTAATCCAAGGTCATCGAGCGCCATTGGTCTAAGGTCAAAAATGACACGTCTTACTTCGACGAGTGCCACACGTACAGATTCTCTCAGTGAAGCGAGCTCTACTAATGCAGCTTGCTCATCTTCTTCAATGAATATTTTTTCGATTAGACCTGCACGTAATAGTACATTCGCAAACATTTGAGCGGGCCCATCATGGATGTCACGAGATAATCTTTTTCGTTCTTCCTCTTGTGCTTCTATAATGCGAATCGCAAAGTTTTGTTTTTGCTTTGCATCTTCTAGCGCCAAGCCAACATCTTTTAAATCAGAAGTTAAATAATTCGTCACAAGCGTTACCTGATTAACAAGTTGGTCAGCCCTTTTTATCGTTTCCAATAAAGCTTCTAATCGTCGCTGAAGATCATCTCTTCTTTGTCGTAACTGCTTTTCTTCGATCTCATTAATCGATAGTTCAATCATTAGTGTATTGGCAACTTCATACGCTTCCCTAACTTGTGTTTCTGAATAATGACTAAAGTTTTTTGATACATCTGCAAGTCTAAGTCGTGAAAGCCGACTTTTACTTTCTAACAAATCATTATTCAATATTAATAAGGAGATATCTTCTTTAACTTCATCAAGCTCTTTTTTTATTTGGTCAAAACTTTCACGGCTTTGCTCACTAATGATAAATATATCATCTTTAGAACGTTCCATCGTTAGAACCATACTATTAAAAATCGTGTCTAATGCTTTAGTATCAATCGGTTCGTTTCCCAATTCTTTCCCTCCACCTTTCAACTAGGAGCTTTCGCCAGTCGAAATGAGTTGCGTATGAAGTATGAACTATTTCCATACACATCCTTTATATTATATCATTAGAACAACAGTTAAGTATTAAAATTGCATTACAAATATTGGAGGCGTAGAAATGCGAGCAGATTACCACACTGTGAAACTTTCTGGTGAGAGTGAATTTATCATACAAAAGTCTAAATTCCTTACTTTTGTCAAACGTGTAGAAACTGAAGAAGAAGCAATCGCGTTTATAAATGAAGTGAAAAAACAACAGCACACAGCCACACACAACTGTTCCGCTTATATGATCGGGCCACATGATGAGATCCAAAAAGCAAATGACGACGGGGAGCCTTCTGGCACAGCTGGCGTTCCCATGTTAGAAGTCCTAAAGAAACAACAACTAAAAGACACGGTAGTCGTTGTCACTCGTTATTTTGGTGGCATTAAACTTGGAAGCGGCGGACTGATTCGAGCATACGGCCGCGCAACATCAGAAGGGATTGCCGCGACAGGAAAAGTCGAAAGAAAACGCCATCATCTCATGAAAGTAACGATTGAGTATACATGGCTAGGTAAAGTAGAACATGAAGTTAGACAGTCCGCTTATCCCCTTAAAGAAATCACCTATGAAGAAGGTGTTTCACTCTTCTTATACATCCCCGTTGCTAAAGCAGAACCATTCACGGAATGGATGACGGAGATAACAAGTGGTCAATGTCAAATTTCTGTTGTCGGACAAGAGTTTCTTGAATTCGAGATTTAATTCATTGTACGGATGATTGAAAAAGTAGTATACTTGGGAGAGTTGTTTTTTTAATTTGAAAATACGAATGGCAACTCCATCAGATAGATGAAACTATCTATCATGACAATCGTCTTAAAGTACAAGGATTAACATACGATTTTGATAAATTCAGTAACGGACGCGTCCACTTGCTGATTCCGGAGGTTCAAGAATGAAAAGAAAAGATTTTAAACAAACTCAGAAAAAGGGCTCTCGCAAGCGGGTTGTCATTAGAAATACCCTACTCGTTGCGCTGACCGCATTTCTTTCAGTCGTTGCATATGCCGTTTATTTACAAGTAAAAGTCAGTGACGCAGCAACCCTTGCGTATGAAGAAGTAGAAGATAGGGACAAATCAACCTTGCGAGATGAGGCTGTCAAACCGATTAAAGACAATGTATCTGTCCTTTTTATCGGCGTAGATGAAAGTGAAATGAGAAAACAAGGCGACAACAACAGTCGTTCTGATGCATTACTCGTCGCAACACTGAACAACAAAGATAAATCAGTCAAACTTGTCAGCATTCCACGTGATTCTTACGTTTATGTTCATGACCGCGGGCGCATGGATAAAATTACACATGCACATGCCTTCGGCGGCACAAGAGGAACCATTGATGCAGTAGAGGATACGCTCGATATTCCGATCGATTACTACGTCAAAATGAATTTTAACGCCTTCATTGATGTTGTCGATGCACTCGGCGGCATTGATACAGAAGTTCCTTATGATCATATCGAGTTAGATGAAAATGACCAACGCACCATTCAACTTATAAAAGGAATGCAACACCTAGACGGTAAACATACACTGGCACTTGCACGCACACGAAAACTGGACAACGACGTTGAACGTGGCAAACGTCAACAAATGATTTTACAAGCCATTTTAAAAGAAGCAACTTCCTTAAAGTCCGTCACAAAGTATGGGGATTTAATTGATGCGATTGGCGATAACATGAAAACCAATATGACTTTCAATGAAATGAAATCTTTTCTAGCGTATTTAAATGGCGGGATCCCAGAAGTTGACATGTTGAATTTGGAAGGGGTAGACGATATGTCCACGGGGGTCTATTACTGGATGTTAGATGAAGAACATTTAGACGAAGTAAAGTATCAGTTACAAAGACATCTTGACGTCACACAACCTTCATCGTCCTTAACCAATAACGGTTCTGAAACGTCTACATCAAAATCGTCCGCAAATGAGGCGGATTTTGATAGCCCTAACTAATAAGTCTTAAAAAAGGCATCAGGAATTCTATCCCT
>JARIDM010000221.1 GCA_029263945.1 Sporosarcina sp. | reverse complement strand
ATGTTTTTCATTCGTCATCCTTAAGATTGTAGGGGTTCACTTTCGAATACAGTTTCTTGAAAATAGAGGAAATTCTCTTCTTCAAGTTCAGTCATTCTCTCTTTATTAATGCCTAGTGAAAGGTGTCCTTCGAAAATTTCTTCCCACCAAGTTTCTGTCGTTGTCATTTTATTTCCTCCTCATGTATGATCTTATTTGTTTAAGTTAGCTATCAATTACCCCTAGGTGTTAAAATAAAAACATAATCGCATCAAAAAGATTCTTAAGGCCTACTTTCTAATTTGTTTTTTATGTTTTTAAGTAGAGGGAGTGTCCTCATTTTTATAAAAGTTTCAATTGGTTATGCGTGAGCTGTGTTTCTTCATTCGGCACGCTGGAAAGTATCAGTAGAAATGACAATGTTTCTTGTAGAATCAAATACAATGTAGACAGCTATGAGGTCTACTGATGTATCGTCCAGTTGTTCTCTTTAGTATATGGAGTTGTAAGCGTTTTAAAACTGCGCAATTGGTCGGAACTTAGAGCGGCATATAAAGACAGTACTTTTGAGACATTGACTTATTTCGAATGTATAAAAATGTTTATTGGAAAATGTAGATTGATGTTTTAAAGAAGTGATACCACTGCTCTTAATTTTATTGAAGGCCTGAAGGGACAGAAGTTGAGGGTGCTCTCTTTGACTTATAGCTAATTCTTCTTTGAAATGATGATTAATTAAACAAGATGAATTGCATTTTCCTATTATTCTGTCTATCATAAAAAGAAGTACTAGAATGGAGGAGAACGTATGAATTTCACTTCGAGAGATGTTGAATCGATGATCGCTGAGCAACGTGATTTTTACTTTTCTGGACAAACGAGAACTGCAGAATTTCGTAAGCATATGTTACTCAAATTACGCGACTCAATCTTGAAGCATGAAGATGCGGTAACGGATGCCTTGGAAAAAGATTTGGGGAAAAGTCCTTTTGAGTCTTATGTAACGGAAGTTGGGTTCGTTCTTTCGAGTATCTCATCTATGCTAAAAAATGTAGATCATTGGATGAAACCGGAATCCCGAAAGACACCTGTTCATTTACAACCGTCAAAAAGTTTTGTTGTCCGTGAACCTTACGGGGCTGTGCTCATTATCGGTCCTTTTAATTATCCATTTCAACTCGTGATGGAGCCGCTCATTGGGGCGATTGTTGGTGGGAATTGCGCAATTGTTAAGCCTTCGGAATCAGCTGTGCATACGGTGAAAGTTGTGCGCACGATTTTAGAAGAAGCCTTTAAATCTGATTATGTCCGTGTTGTTGAAGGAGAACGTGAAGAAACGTCCGCATTAATTCATGCATCTTTTGATTATATTTTCTTTACGGGTAGTGTTGCGGTAGGCAAAATTGTGATGAAAGCTGCTGCGGAAAGATTAACACCTGTTACGCTTGAGCTTGGTGGGAAAAGTCCTGTGATTGTTGACCAAACTGCAAATCTAACGCATGCAGCAGAGCGAATTGTATGGGGGAAATTTTTAAACACAGGTCAGACTTGTGTTGCACCGGACTATTTACTTGTCCATCACACTGTAAAAGAGGCGTTAATTGAAAAGATGATTGATGTAATTGAAACTTTTTACGGAGACGATGTGATTGAGAGTCCAGATTATGGCCGCATTATCAATGACAGCCAGTTTGAACGACTGGCTTCAATTATTCAGAAGGAATGGCCACAGATTGTCTACGGAGGCGAGATTGAACCAACTGAACGCTTCATTCAACCGACATTATTAGATGGTGTTACGTGGGACAGTCCGTCGATGGAAGATGAATTATTTGGACCTATCTTGCCGATTATTGCCTACGATAATCTTGGTGAAGCATTACACCGTGTCCGTCAGTTGCCTAAGCCACTGTCTGCGTATATGTTTACAGAAAATGAACAGGCGGAAAATTACTTTATTGAAAGTTTACCATTTGGGGGTGGGTGTATTAATGACACCGTTTCTCATGTTGGGAATACGAATTTACCATTTGGTGGGGTAGGGTCATCAGGTATGAATGCCTACCACGGGAAAGCAAGTTTCGACGCGTTTACACATGAGAAAGCGATGATGCGAAGAAGTACAAAAATTCCAATGCGACTTGCATTTCCACCGTATGCTCAAAAGCTAAAATTAGTGAAGCCCCTTATCCGATAAGGACTCGGGTTGTGAAAAGAAGTGCATATAATTATGCGCTTCTTTATTTCATTTGCGCACATATAAAAGTATACTAAGAACAGGTTGGATTTTTTAGTGGGAAAAGGGGAATGAATATGTCGACTTTATTTGACCAAGAAAAAACGATTGCCTTATTGAAAAGACTTGTAGAAACACCAAGTCCATCTGGTTATACAGCAGATGTCATGGACTTAATTGAAGCAGAATTTAAATCAATTGGGGTCACGTATAAAAAAACGAATAAAGGCGCAGTGATTGCGACCATAGAAGGTAAAGACAACACACGTCACCGCTTACTTACAGCCCATACAGATACGTTAGGGGCCATGGTGAAAGAAGTTAAATCGAATGGTCGATTAAAACTAACGACAATTGGCGGGTTTAATTGGAATGCGGCTGAAGGAGAATATTGTGTGATCCACACTGCAGATGGGAAGAAACGTCGTGGCACGATTTTAATGCATCAAACGACGGTCCATGTCTATAAAGATGCAGGAAGTGCGGCGCGGAGTGCAGAGAATATCGAAGTGCGTATAGACGAGAAAGTCTTTAATGAAAAGGATACACGCGCACTTGGCATTGAAGTGGGTGATTTTGTTTCTTTCGACCCTCATTTTGAAGTAACTGAAAATGGCTTTGTAAAGTCACGTCATTTGGATGATAAGGCAAGTACGGCTTTGTTGCTCACATTGGTTCGTAAAGTAACTGAAGAAGCGATTCAATTGCCACAAACGACGCACTTTTATATTTCTAATAACGAAGAGATTGGGTACGGGGGAAATTCAAATATTCCAACAGAAACGGTTGAATACATAGCCGTCGATATGGGTGCAATCGGAGACGGACAAACGTCGGACGAGTATACGGTGTCCATCTGTGCGAAGGATTCGAGTGGCCCTTACCATTACGGCTTAACACAGCATCTTGTGGGACTAGCAAAAGGAAAGAAAATCGATTATAAACTTGATATTTATCCCTATTATGGATCAGATGCATCCGCAGCGATTCGTGCAGGGTTTGATGTGAAGCATGCGTTGTTTGGTCCTGGGATCGAATCGTCACATGCCCTAGAAAGAACACATGTAGATTCACTACAAGCAACGGCACAATTACTTTATGCGTATATTACTTCTGAAATGATGGCGTGAACGGAGGATTTTGATGGAGCTTAAACAATTATTATCAGTTTTACCTGTGAAAAAAATAACAGGAACGTTGCCTGAGATGGTTTCTGATTTAGAAGTCGATTCACGTGCGGTAAATCCTGGTGGGGTTTTCGTTTGTATCACTGGATTCACTGTAGATGGTCATGCGTATGTTCAGCAAGCTGTGAACAACGGCGCGCGCGTGATTGTTTCGTCAAAACCAGTTGATGTAGACTTAGAGAAGGTAGCGGTCGTGACAGTGGACGATACTTCACGTGCGATTGGCTTATTGGCACCTTGTTATTATGGGTATCCGTCGAAAAAAATGACGATGATTGGTGTAACAGGCACGAACGGGAAAACGAGTGTCACAGGAATCATCCATTCTATTTTACAAGCCGCAAATGAAAAGTCTGCGGTTTCTGGAACGATCGGCTTTAATTTAAATGGGACCCTTTATGAAACAGAGAATACAACGGGCGATGCACTGGCTACTCAAGGGTTGATTGCACAAGCAGCGAATGAAGGGTGCCAGACGATGGCGATGGAAGTTTCATCACACGGATTAGTTGAGGGAAGACTTGCAGGCACAGAGTTCGATGTCGCTGTATTTACAAATTTAACGCATGACCACCTCGATTTTCACGGAACGATGGAGAATTACGGTGAGGCGAAAGCATTACTGTTTTCTCAACTTGGACAAGACTTAACAGAGCGGAAATTTGCAGTTGTGAATGCGGATGATCCTTGGCATGAGCGGTTAATGGAGAAAACGAGCTATCCAGTGTTAACGTTTGGCATTCATCACGAAGCAGTGTTTCGCGCTAAAAATCTTATTTTAGAAGCAGATCAGACAAGCTTTACACTTGTCGCGCCTGATGGTGAATTTAAGGTGAAGATGAAGTTAATTGGTGAATTTAGCGTGTCCAATGCGCTTGCAGCGACAGCAGCCCTTTATGCGAAAGGGATGTCGACAGTTGATGTTGTAAAATACCTTGCACAAATCGAGCCGATTGCAGGTCGAATGCAAAAAGTTGAAACGGCTTTGCCGCTCACGATGTATGTGGATTATGCACATACGGCGGATGCGATTCAAAAAGCCATTGAAGCCGTGATGCCGTACAAAACGAATAAGTTAATTTTCGTCATTGGAACAGGCGGCAACCGTGACCGTGTAAAACGACCGATTATGGCGAAAGAAGCTTCTGTCGCTGACTACGTGGTGTTAACAACAGATGACCCACGCGATGAGCCGTATGAAACGATATTGTCTGAGCTTGAAGCAGGGATGACACATAAACAGTATGCTTGTATCGGTGACCGTGTTGAGGCGGTGAAGCATGCAGTTTCAGTTGCTGAAGAAGGCGATATCATCATATTTGCGGGTAAAGGACATGAAGATTTTCAAATTATTGGGCGGAAAAAACTGCCACATTCTGATGCGGACATCGCACTTGAAGCCGCAAAAAAGAAGTTTGGAACAATTGAAGTTGATTCATAAGCCAAAAAGAACTGACACAATTACTTCTTGTAATTGTGTCAGTTCTTTCTTTTATGGCGATTCGCCCAAATATGAGGGAAATCGCCCAATAAACTTGAAATTCGCCCAAATAATCGAGAAATCGCCCAAATAACTATAAAATCGCCCAAATAAGACGATTTGGCGGAGCAAACGTAAATAATTCTTACCACGTTCGTGATAAACGGTTGAAATGTGGGCTGTATCGCTTTATGATTAAAACTGCAGAACAAAAGGAGACAACTATAAAATGGACAAATCGATAAATGATGAAATTAGTTCACGACGAACTTTTGCAATTATATCTCACCCCGATGCAGGGAAAACAACAATTACAGAAAAGCTTCTTTATTTTGGTGGTGCAATTCGAGACGCTGGTACAGTAAAAGGACGGAAGACAGGAAAGTTTGCGACGTCTGACTGGATGGAAATTGAAAAGCAACGTGGAATTTCAGTTACCTCTTCTGTGATGCAATTCGATTATGACGACAAACGTATCAATATCTTGGATACTCCGGGACACGAAGATTTCAGTGAAGATACGTATCGTACGTTAATGGCAGTAGATGCTGCTGTG